>JAGZAC010000172.1 GCA_018370615.1 Clostridiales bacterium | reverse complement strand
GTTACCATCAACGGGAAGAGCTATGATACCGTCTGCGTTATGGATATCGAAAGTTATAACTGCGGGGTGGTATCTGAGCAGTTCCTTGATCAGAACGGCAAAACAGTTCTTTGGCGCCGGTTCAACCGTGATGATTGGGCGATCGACCGATACAAGAAACGCTGGAGTGAGCAGCTCCCTGATAATGAACGGCTTACCGTTAACGGCACTACCTATGTGCATTGGTACGATTGCATCACGGATTATATTCTCTGATTGCAAAAGGGACGACAGCTTGGTTCCATGCTGTCGTCCCTTTTTATCATAACGTTTTATAAAGATGCTTTTTTGGATACTCCTGTCCGATTACTATAACAAGTAGAGATTTTGTACGGGAATCTCCAACGAAAAAGCTCCCTTACCCGGTATTCGCCCTTTGTCCGCCGCATTTTGCTTTTTCTAAGACGCTGCCCGCCCGATTTTTTTATTCTGAAAACAGTACCGCCCCAAAATATGTAACAGTGTTTTGTCCATTGATATACTGCATGCCGCACTGCTCCGCCAGTTTTGCAACAAAAATCCCATAGGTTTCCAGGGAGGCATGAGCCCGGTCCGGGTGGCGGCAGGGATCTCCTGTTACCTTTCCGCAGGGCTGACATAGGTGGCATCCTCCTGCTCCCAGAATAAGATAACGGGGAGTGCCCGGCAGGGCGACTAGATAGTCCGATAGCTTATCCACTAAATTGGCGTGCCGTTCCGCCGCCTCCTGCATACCCTCAATATCAAAACTGTCCTCCAGGGGGGAAATGGTTTGGAATAAAATCAGATGCTCATATCCTTTTGCTTGTTGGATCAGCTCATGGATTTCCCCTGCGTCCGGCGGGCACATGTAGTTCTTTCCATAAGAACCGCAGTAGTTCATTTCGCAGTTTTTCCGTAGGCCTGGGTCGAACGTAATATGTTCCACTTCTACAGAACCACATTTTTGGGCGCCCAGTTCCAATGCTTTATTTATAACGCTCTGTATAAATTTCATTTTTATTCCCTCAAGTATTTCTTTATATATGCAAATAATCTACTCCATAGAAGAGGGCAGGTTGCTGTCTGCTAACAAACGGGTCAAAAGCTTCAATTGTTCTTCTCTGCGTTCTGGTTTCAGGTTGTCATCGCGGCGTAAACAAATATACAAATCGTCTAAAACAGCCTGATTATTCTCTTTGTATTCTTTCAGCGTCATGGTGCCCAGCCCTTCCTCCGGAAGGGGAACTTCAATATCATACAGTGCCGTATCCTTCAAGGGAATGGCATATTTCGAGGGTAGCTCATATTCCAAAAAAGCCTTTTGCAAATCAACAAACCCATCCATATTGGCGATAAAGTCATACATTTTTTGATCCAGTATAAACACTTGGGAGTCTCCCAGTTGCAGTTCCCCTGCAAGTCGGGTCTGGAGAGCCGTTTCGGTTTGATTCATCATATTGTCTTCATCTGTCTCAGGAAAAGCGATGAGATCGCACAGCACGTTAACCTCTCCGTTTTCGTCCACATCATCGGCATATTGCTCCAGCTTTCCTTCTAACGCTGTAATTAGCGGGGAGGAATGCTGCAGTGCTTTTCCTCTGGTAGCCATAAGAACTGAAGTATCGTAGTCGGGATTGTCCAGCATTGTCACGGTGCAGATAATGACCACTATAATCAGTGCGAGGATCGCCACGATCAATTTCCAGTAATATCCCCAATAGTGAGAAATTTTTTCAGGAAGGGTCATGGTCTCTACCGAGCCGTATTTTTCCGCCATAAAAGGCACACACCTTTCTGTTTCCGTTCCCTTTTTCGGGTATAACAAAAGAGTTTCATGACGCCAATGGAATGAAATGAAAATTAATTTTATTTTACCTTCTTTTTGTGACTTTAAGATGAATTTTCTGTATGACTTGTCTAACGGACCGCCTTTTATAAAACAAATAAATGTTTCGTTTTTAGGCTTTTTGCTAGCATGTAATATTTTCATAATATAATCTAAATTTAGAATCGAAATGCTATTGACATTTTGAATAAAGCGTGATAGCATAATAACAACATCAACGAACAAAAAAAGTACTGAATAGCCTGTGCTTTACAGAGAGCCGGGATGCTGAGAAGCCGGCAAGGATAGCGTTCAGGAATGGTTTTGGGAGATGCAGGGTGAACCCCCTTGGGAAAGTAGCCTGTGCCGTTTGCCCGCGTTAAGGGATAGGATGTCGAACCAGCTTCCTGTAGAGGCGGTCCCGCATCGGAAGTGAGCCGAAGCGACGTTGTATGGGCTTCGGGAATTGAGGTGGCACCACGAATTTTTTCGTCCTCAGCTGCAATTTGCGGTTGAGGACTTTTTTGTTGCCAAAAAGAAAGGGGAAGAAAAGATGAGTTATGCCATTCACCTGCCGAGTTATTCCATTGGAACCGACGTATATCAGGAAATAGGAGAAATTTGTCGCCCTTACGGAACCAAAGTCGTGGCGATAGGCGGGAAAAGAGCCATTGCTGCGGTAAAAGAAAAGCTGGTTGCTGCTTTAGAAGAAAGCGGTTTGGAAATATTGGGGTTTTTATGGTACGGCGGAGAGGCCGGTTATGAGCAGGTAGAAGCCCTGGAGTCGGAACGATGGCTTAAGCAGGCGGAGATGATTTTTGCAGTAGGCGGAGGAAAAGCGCTTGATACTGCAAAACTGTTGGGGTATCGGGTCAACAAGCCTGTATTCACTTTTCCTACCATTGCCTCCAACTGCTCCGCCTGCACCAGCGTATCGATTCTATACCGCCCAGACGGAAGCTTTTTGCAGCCATATTTCTTTCAGCAGCCCCCAGTCCATGCTTTTATCGACACCCAGGTGATTGCCGCTTCTCCCAGCCGTTATATGTGGGCGGGGATGGGGGACACCTATGCCAAGTATTTTGAAAGCACGGTCTCCTCAAGAGGAGAGAAAATTCCCCATTATATTTCCCTGGGGCTTGCCAACTCCCTGACGTGCTATCAGCCGATTATCCAATATGGCCAAAAAGCACTGACGGATGCAAAGGCCAGCTATGCCAGCTGGGAATTTGAACAGGTGGTGCTCTCCGTCATCGTAAGCACCGGGGTGGCCTCCATCCTGTTGTGCACCGACCATGTGATCGATTATAATACCGGACTTGCCCATGCGTTCTATTACGCCCTTACCTCTTTCCCTCAAACAGAGCAACACCTTCACGGAGAGATTGTTGCCTTTGGGGTATTGGTTTTGCTTTTAGCGGATAAAGATATGGAACATTTTCATCAGGTATATCGCTTTCATCAAAAGGTGGGACTTCCTACAAAACTGACCCAATTGGGGATTTACAAAGAAGAGTTTTTGCAGGTGGCAAAACAAGCGTCAGCGATGAAGGACATCGAGCATTACCCTTATCCTGTAACAGAAGAAATGCTGATAGACGCATTCCTTACATTAGAAGAAATGAAATAGGAGGTCATTCAAATGAAAAAGAAGCTTGCTGCCTTGTTGCTGGCAGCTTTCATGGTTCTTTTTATGGTTCTATTTTCCGGATGCGGGGCCCAAAGCGCCTCCGGCAAAATCGGCATTGTGCAAATGATAGAGAACGGTGCGTTCAACGATATGCGGGACGGAATTATCCAACAGCTCACAGCCAACGGATATGACGAATCTAACATTGACGTTCAATGTGCCCAGGGAGACACCACTACACTGCAGACTATCGCTCAAAATATGGCGGACGGTTCCTACGATGCAGTCTTCACCATTGCAACTCCTGCCACCCAGGCCATGGTCAATCAGGAATGCGACACCCCAGTGTTCTTCTGTGCGGTATCCGCCCCGGTGGCTGCCGGCGTGTTAACCGAGATGGAACATCCGGATAAAAACGCCACTGGAACTTCAAATGCAATCCCGGTTGGCGATATCTTTGCCCTATGCGATAAGCTTACCCCTGACGCCGCTATTTTTGGCTTCCTTTACTGCACCAGCGAGGACAATTCGGTCAATACAGTCGAGAACGCGAAAAAATATTGCGATGAAAATGGCATTCAGTACCGGGAGGTTACCGTTACCAACTCCTCCGAAGTACAGCAGGCTGCCGAAACTTTGGCGGAAAAGGTAGATGCGATTTTCATTCCCAACGACAGCGTCATCCAATCCGCTATGGCCACCGTTACGGAAGTGGCCCGGGAAAAGAAAGTGCCTGTGTACGGAAGTTCCGCTACCATGGTAGATTCCGGATGCTTTGCCACCATTGCCATCAGCGATATAGAGATTGGAAAACTTACCGCGGGTATGGGACTTCAATACCTGAAGGATGGCACAAAGCCAGCGGATATTCCTGCCGTAATAGTTCCTGCTTCCGCTACTGTCATCAATGAGGCCACATTGGAGGCCTTGGGCATTGAATTAACCTCGGAGGTAAAGGAAACTGCATTGTTTGTGCGGGATGCCCAGTAGCATTTTATTAAAAATTACAGTAAGAGGGATAAATCCATATGACCGTCTTGTACAGCACACTACAGCTGGGCCTGCTTTATGGGCTAATGGCGTTAGGCATTTACATTAGCTTTCGTATTTTGAATATTCCTGATTTGACCGCTGAGGGAAGCTTTTCCTTTGGTCTTGCGGTCTCTGCAATGGTCACCACCACCGGGCACC
>JAGZAC010000171.1 GCA_018370615.1 Clostridiales bacterium | reverse complement strand
TTTTTAAAATCAAAACGCAAACAAAACTTTAACATTTGCATGCTATCATACTGCAATAGAAGGAGGGGAGACAGATGTTCAAGATATTGCTGGTAGAAGATGACCAGGAGCTGAACAAAGCCGTATGTTCCTATTTAAACCAAAATGGATATGAAACAGTGGGGTGCCTGAATGTAAGGGAAGCGTACGACGCCATGTACGGGGGAACTCTGTTCGATTTGATTATTTCAGACATTATGATGCCCGAAATCGATGGATTTGAATTTGCAGGCGCTGTGCGGGAGTTTCATCAAGAGATTCCAATTTTGTTTATGACGGCCAGGGATGATTTCACGTCCAAGCAGCGGGGATTCAAGGCGGGAATAGACGACTACATGGTAAAGCCTGTGGACTTGGACGAGCTACTTTTGCGCATTGAGGCTCTGCTGCGTCGGGCAAAAATCGCCACCAGCAAAAAACTGACGGTAGGCAGCCTCCTGCTGGATGCAGAGGAGCATACCGCTTACCTCAGCGGAGAGGAAATTCCCCTGACGGTGCGGGAATTTAACCTGCTCTATAAGCTGCTTTCCTATCCGAAAAAAACCTTTACCCGTTCCCAGCTGATGGATGAATTTTGGGACGGAGATTCTTTTTCCGGCCCCCGGACGGTGGACGTGTATATGACAAAGCTGCGCAGCAAATTTGCGGACTGCGATGATTTTGAGATTGTGACGGTGCATGGACTGGGATATAAGGCGGTTCTGAAATGAAGGAGAAAGATACAACGAAGGGACGCGCTCGATGGCTGTTCTCTGTCCGACAATATATCATTTTTTTCCTGCTGATGGCGTTTGTGATTACCTGCTGTATGGTTTTGTTTCTTAACATGATAACCCGAACAACAGGATTGGAGTTTACGCAGGAGCATATAGAACGGGCAGCTAAAGTCACTTTTCTAAATGTAATTTTGCTGAGCCTGCTTTGCACAGTTGTCGACGAAATCTGGCGAAAATTTATGGTGGACCGCCCAGTGAGAAAAATTGTGAATGCAGCGGAGAAGATGATGAAGGGCGATTTTTCCGTAAGGATTTCACCGCTTCGCGGTGTGGAGACTATGAGCGGATTTGATGTGATCGCTGATTACTTTAATCAAATGGCAGAGGAGCTGTCCGGTATCGAAACGCTGCGGACGGACTTTATCGCCAATGTGTCCCATGAGCTGAAAACGCCGCTGGCCGTCATTCAAAACTACGGTACCATGCTTCAGCAGCCGGATCTGCCGGAAGAAAAGCGGCTGGAATATGCCCGGTCCGTTACCGATGCTTCCCGCCGGCTTGCGAATTTGATTACGAATATTTTGAAGCTGAACAAGCTGGAAAATCAGCAGATTTATCCGAAGGCGGAAACTTATGACCTGGGCGAACAACTTTGTGAATCCTTGCTTTCCTTTGAAAGCGCATGGGAGGAGAAAGAGCTGGAAATTGAGACAGACGTGGAAGAGGAAGTGCTGGTGATTACAGATGCGGAGCTGCTCTCTTTGGTATGGAACAATCTGTTTTCCAACGCCATCAAATTTACGGAGCCGCACGGAAAAATTTCGCTTTCTCTGAAATCCGAGGGAGAATCTGCGATTGTACAGGTGTCGGACACGGGCTGCGGCATTCCCTCAGAGGTTGGCAAACATATCTTCGAGAAATTTTATCAGGGGGACACCTCTCACACCACACAAGGCAACGGTCTGGGGCTTGCGCTGGTAAAGCGTGTCATAGACATTGTAGGCGGAGATATTTCCGTCAGCAGCGAAGTGGGAAAGGGCAGCACCTTTACGGTAAAGCTCAGGAGGGAGCCGGATGGAGCGTCTTAAATCAATTTTGAAAAAACTGTTCGTCCTTCCTCCTCTGCCGACGGTTCTCATTGCCATCCCTTGTTTTATTTTTGTATTTATCATGCTTGGCATAGGGGACCATTCTGCCTTTGCGTATGTATCCTATATTCTCTCAGCCTATGCAATGATTATCACTATAACGGGATTGCCCGGTGTGCTGGAGGCAATACGTAACGGAATAAACAGCCTGGCGCTTTTGAAAAAAATTCGCGGCACTGCCCTGGGAGGCCGTCTGCTTGGGGATGCCATCTTCCGCTCGGAGCTCACCCTTCACGGCGGACTGTTGATCAATCTTTTGTATGCTGCGCTGAACCTGTTTTCCGGTATCCGGTATCGCTCCACATGGTTTGTGGCCCTTGCGTTTTACTATGCTCTGTTGTCCGCCATGCGTGCGGTACTGGTTCGGTATGTTCACCGTAAGCCGGTAGGACAGGACATTCTGGCCGAGTTCCGGCGTTATCGGGCCTGCGGTATCATTTTGCTTTTGATGAACCAGGCACTGGTGGGTATTATCGTCTATATGGTGACGCAGGACAGGGGCTTTTCCTATCCGGGCCTTTTGATCTATGCAATGGCGATGTATGCTTTTTATATTACAATTTCAGCGATCATCAATGTAATAAAGCACCGGAGCCATAAAAGCCCTGTGATGTCGGCGGCCAAAGCTGTCAGTTTGACCGCTGCGCTGGTTTCCATGCTTTCGCTGGAGACCGCTATGCTTGCCCGGTTCGGCAGCGATGAGACGGAGTTTCGCCGTATGATGCTTGGCGCTTCCGGAGGAATCGTCTGCGCCTTTGTCCTAGCAATGGCGATTTACATGATTGTCCGTTCCACGAAACAATTGAAAAAGACGCAAAATAATAATTTGGAAACATAAGTTTATTCTTTCAAAAACAATTCTCCACTATGATATAGATATCCTATTAGTAGAAAGGAAGATGGATTATGGAAAACAGGAAAGATACTTTCCATTATACCTACTCGGCAAAACAGCAGGAAGAGATCCGCAATATCCGAAAGAAGTATATGCCTGAGGAGAAAAAGGAGGACAAAATAAAGCAGCTGCGGCGGCTGGATCAAAGCGCTACAAAAAAGGGCACCGTTGTCTCCATTCTTGTAGGCGTCATTGGCTGCCTGCTTTTGGGGGTAGGCATGTGCTGCACAATGCTCTGGATGGAACAGTTTTTTACTCCCGGTGTGATTATTGGAGTTATCGGCATAGTAGCCGTGACTGTGTCTTATCCTCTATACAATCGTATTACCAGAAAAGAACGGGAAAAGATAGCGCCGCAGATTTTAAGGCTTACGGAAGAGCTCTCATTTCGGGACGAATGAGACAAAAAAGAAAGGAATTCCGCCTGTTATGGTGAGGTACGGTACATGGTATAGGCTATCAGGCGGTGCTGCAATAAGCAGACCGGAGTACAAGCTGAAATGAAAAACGCCTCCCGTTCGGATTTTTCTGAACGGGAGGCGTTTTTTGTCTGCACTGCTGACAAACATCAAGAAAATACGTTTTTAATAAATCGCAAACATTTTTCAATCAATTCATAAACAGCATCAGGGTAGAATTTTCTTATAATCAATCGAAAAGAGGAGAATAATTATGGACGCTGTAGTTGCTTTTTTTCATCGGACGCTGGCGGTTCCCTCCAAGCGCAACGATGTTTCTTATAAAATTCGCTATTCTACCCTGTTTTGGCTGTTTCTGCTCGGCAGCGTCGTGGGCGAGCGGATGGTGCATTTTTTGAATATAACAAAGATGGAACTATTTCAGCAGTGCCGAGGCATGCCCCGGAGCGGGTGAGGGATTGTTCTACATTTACAACCCCTCCGTCGCAACTACGTTGCGCCACCTCTCCCTTACACAGGGGAGGTTTGCGACTCCCCCAAAAGCCTCCCTCAGTATATTATAGCTCGCTCTGATTTTCCATTTACACTACAACCACCAGGAGTAATAATGGGGAAATCCGACGATTCCACCAAATTGCAGCCGCATAATTTACAAACAAAAAAAGTGTGCCAAGCCCGTATAAATCTGGGATTGGCACACTTTTTTCTGGCAGAGCGGATGCAGTTAAATCCGAACTTAAATCTGAGTTTTCAATTTCACTCAGACTAACGGTTTCAGAGCCGTCCTTATAGTTAAAGGTTATCACCATTTTATCATCGTACAGATAAATCGTATTGATAAAGCTATCAATCAGTCTGCGCTTATGGTCTAAACGGCGAGTATTGTATTTGCGGAAACGGTGGAACCAAAAGAGAATTTGGTCTTTTGTTAGCAACGGCTTTGACATTTCCTCCTTGATAATTTGAACAGAGATTTCGCTCTTCTGCTTTTCCAAATCTTCAAGACGTTGCTTTGTGGATGGAGTAACAATACCTTGCTGAATGGCATTAAGAAGATTATCAATCCCTCTTTGAATATCTGCATACTGTTTTCTAAGCATAGGCAAAACAGTATTCTCTTTACCTTGGATTTCCATTATGGTATCGGCAATCTTTTCAAGAAGAATATCATCAAAAAGCACTTTTTCAATTTGCTTTACAACAAGGTCTTCTATCCAATCTTTCTTAACGGTTTTCTTATCACAACCGCTATGCTTTTTAACACCAACACATTTGTAATAACGATATACGGTGGAGGTCTTGCTTGTTCCGCTCTCGCCAACCATAAAGCAATCACATTTACCGCAACGCAGTTTTGTGGTAAGCAAATATTCGTCTTCTGCTTTGTGTTTTGCCGGAGCCCTTTTATTCGAAGCCATACGGCGTTGCACACGATCAAATAACTCATCAGGAATGATAGCGGGAATACCGTGCGGATGAACA
>JAGZAC010000170.1 GCA_018370615.1 Clostridiales bacterium | reverse complement strand
GAAAATTTGAGGAAGCTGTTGATTTGACTGTTTGTAAAGCGGGGATGCACTTTTGTAAAAAAGTCACCGATTGCTTTAATTATTATGATTTTAACCCTCAAAATAGAGTTGCAGAAGTAATTGCCTACGGTAATATTTGCGAAGAAGGCGACAAGTGTTGCACGGATAAGCTGGAAATTGTGCGAGAGATTTCATGGAATGAATTGCTTGAAATCGTGAACACGGGAAAGGAATGTACTGGATTTTGTAACAGCGGCGACTGGAACAGCGGCGACGGGAACAAGTGCTGCTTCTCCAATGGATGTTTTAATACAATGAGTCCGAAAATTTGTATGTTCAATAAACCGTCCGAATGGACTTACGAGGATTGGGTTAACAGTAGGGCCTGTGCGTTATTAAACCAGCTTTCGGAATACGTGTGTAAATATGTTTTGATTTCAGATATGACAGACGAAGAAAAGACAGAACACCCGGAAGCGGAGACAGTAGGTGGGTATTTGAAATTTGTGTCTATTTTTGAAGTATCTAAGCAATGGTGGAGCGAGTTAAGTGACAAAGATAAAAGAACGATTACATCTATTCCAAACTTTGACGCGCAAATTTTCAAAGAAATTATCGGAATCGATGTTGATATGTGGTAATGGATGAAAGGAGGTGCGGTCATGAAGTGGAAGGAGTATGTATCTACCATCCCGCAGGTGCTGCAGGCGGCCAGAGGGGTTCTCGTTCTGGGAGCGGAGCGGGTTGTGATTGAGGCAAAGGAAAAGGGCCGATACGCAATTACCGCAATGCGTACCGACCCGAGCGACTCCCGAAAGGAATCGCCTGACTCGGAAAACCGAGCCATAAAAAAATCATCTACATAAAGTATAGCAGGAAAAAGAGATTTTGTCAAGAGGGGGTCTCGAAACAGTCATGTCGAGCTTTTTTGGGACCCCATGGAGGTACGAAGAAAATGGCACTGATGTGTGTAAACGGAAGCGGGGAGTGCACGGGCTGTATGATGTGTCAGGAGGACGGGGGCCCGGCGGTGCTTTCCCCTGAGGCATATACAGGGCATTGGTCTTTCCTTGCGTATATTCGGGAAGCAGGGGGGACAAAAGATATGGAGGATACAGAATGGGACTAAAAAGCTACAGTGAGCTGAGAAAAATAGATATACTTCCTTTCTGTGAGGTACGCGAAGGGAAGGACGATCGGGGGAGAAAGGTACAAATTCCGTATTTGAACTGGGCAAAATGTATCGATCTTCTTCGTGAGTACGGTGCAAGTGATGTGTATTATGAGCCGGTGGAAAACACGGACGGCACGTTTTTGTTTTCCTCTGCCCAGACGCAAACAAAAGATGGGAGGCAATGCGGCAGCTATTTTGTAAAAGTTCGAATTCATATTGACGAGCTGGATTTTGTACAAAGCTATCCTCTGATGAACGGGGTGCTTGTAGTATACACGGAAGGGCTGAACCAGCTGCGCATTTCCAACGCCCATGCAAGGGCATTTGTAAAAGGGGTTGCCATTCGCACCGGACTAGGCTTGCAGTTATGGATGAACGAAGATTCACCGGAGGCGGTGGAGGACCTCTCTCAGCACAATCCGCTGAAGGTAAAACAGTACATCGAGCAGCTGCTGACGGAAAAAATCCAGAGGGGAATGCAGTATGAAGACATTCTGGCCCAGATGCAGCTTGACAAAAAGAAGCTTGCGATTCTCCTTCGGGGTTTGGAAAAAGCGGCAGATTGTATCGGAGTGCTTACAAAATGATTCACACCCAGGACAGAAGCGGATGGTTCGGCGCCTCCGACACGTACATGCTGATGTGTGCCAGTACAGACACCAAGAGCTTTGCCCGGTGGTGGGCAGCTAAGATGGGACTGTTTCAGAGTAAGGTAACTACGACGGCTATGATTGCCGGAACAAACTGGGAGCACAGGATTCTGGAACATATGGGCGTCGTGCAGATGGATCGGCAGATCCGAATGAGGAAGTACCGGCTGCGGGTCAACCTGGATGGAGAGACAGACCGGCTTGTAGTAGAGGTAAAGACACACATGGCAGACAAGGCCTTTAAGGTATCCAGAGCATATTGGATGCAGGCGCAGGTGGAGCGGTTTGCCGCGGGAAAGGACGTAATCATAGCATCCTATGGATTGGAGTCGGAGGACTACAGGAACTATTTTCGTCCGGTGGATCCGCTCCGTTTGAAGGAAATACCGATACCGTATGATCCTGCGTGGATCCAAATGGAGTATCTACCGCGTCTGCAGTATTTTGCAGATTGTTTACGGAGAGGTATAAAGCCATAAAAAAAGGGAAGTGATAGGGATGGCGATAGAATTGCGCGCTTTCGTGCGGGAGTTGACATATGACTGGAAGAGCGGGAGACAAATCCTGTCTTTAGAGTTACAATCGGATTTTCGGCCGTACTATGACCAATATAATGAAAAGGTTCTATTGATAAAGGTAGGAGAGTATCGGAAGCGGCGGTCTCTGGATGCGAATGCGCTGTTTTGGGCCACGGTGGGGGACATTTCTGCGGTGATCCGCGTCCCTCCTGCAGAGATATACCAGTCAATGATTCGGGATGTGGGCGGAAATTATGAGGTTCTGCCTGTCAAGACGGAGCATGTTCCCAAATGGATAGAAATCTGGCGTGCAAGGGGACTGGGCTGGCCCTGTGACGAGATCGGCGCGTCCAAAATACCGGGGTATACGAATGTGATCTCCTACTACGGCTCCTCCACTTACGATACGGCGCAGATGTCCCGGCTGATCGATATAGCCCTGCAGGAGGCGCAGCGGCAGGGGACCCGCCGCGTATGACAGCGCGGGAGATTTCGCTGACCTTGGAGCGGTGGGGGAGCGTATGAAAAGCATTTTGCAAAAGCACAAAAGATGTCTGATATGCGGTTCTCCGAATGTAGAGGAGCATCATGTGTTCGAGGGAAGCCGCAGAAGGGTGTCGGAGGAATATGGCATGAAGGTATACCTGTGCCCGATGCATCACAGAGGCAGGCCCCAGGGGGTACATGCAGACGCGGAATTTGCTGCGTGGCTGAAGCGGGAAGCACAAGTAGCATTTGAAAAGCGGTACGGGCATGATGCCTTCATGGAGGCGTTTCATAAAAATTATACATGAGGTGAACAATGAGAGACGTAGGATGTCCGTTCTATAACGGGGATGACGACCGGTATATATACTGTTTAACGCTGGCGCCGGAGATAGTGGAAATAGGACTAATATTCAGTGGCCCGGAGGACAGGGACAAATATATGGAAAAATACTGCTGCGGAGACCATGCGCTCTGCGCACAGTACATATGCAACTGTGTAATAGACAAAAGGAGGCGGGAAAATGGCGAATTTTAACTTTAATAAGGTAATCATTGGTGGGAGACTTACGGCAGATCCGGAACTGAAGACTACGTCGGACGGTATATCAGTTACATCCTTTTCGTTGGCAGTGAACCGAAGAGAAGCGAAGGCAGACTTTTTTACTATAATTGCCTGGAGGCAGACAGCGGAATTTATAACGCGGCATTTTCAAAAAGGCAGTTCTATTTGCATTGTGGGATTTTTGCATACACGGTCTTGGGTGGACAACAATAACGTAAAGCAGTACAGAACAGAAATAGTAGCAGAAGAAGTATTTTTTGTAGATGCAAAGGTAGAACAGCGGGGCGGAATCTCTACCGCAGCATCTGTGTCCAGCGCAGGGGAGAAGAAGGAAGCCTCTCCTGTGCAGAATTCCTTTGAGGAAATCGAAGATACGGATCTTCCGTTTTAGGAGGTAACAAGATATGTCCCGACCTATGAAGGACGGGGTGGACTACTGGCCGCGGGATGTAGGCCTTCGAGAGGACAAGAAGGTCAGACTGATCAAAGGCGAATTCGGGATTAAGGGTGTTTACATATACGAAGAAATACTAAACACCATTTACCGTGAAGGCGGATACTACAAAAAGTGGGATGATGACGACTGTTTCCTGATGTCTGAGGGTGTCGGCGATGGTTGCACTCCCAGTCTCATAGCAGAGGTTGTGCGTGGGTGTCTGAAACGTTCCTTATTTGACGAAGGGGTTTTTCAAGCGTTCGGTGTGCTGACCTCCAAGGGAATCCAAAGGCGGTTCATACAAGCTGTATATAAAAACCGTGAGGAAATTCCGATTGCAAAAGAGTACTGGCTTCTTGAAAAAAGAGAAGTCCCAGCCGGTACTTTTAATAAGATTGCCTTTTTTGAAGTTTCCCGCACGGAAAACCCCGTTAAAAGTACGGAAAACCCCGTTAAAAGTGCGGATAATGCACAAAGGAAAGAAAAGAAAAGTAAAGTAAATTATAAGGTCATAGCTGACCTTTTCAATGAGACGTGCGTCTCATTCCCCCGGTGCAGCAAACTATCGGAGGGGAGGAAGGCTGCCGTTCGGGCACGGTTCTCCGCAGGATACGGCGTATCCGCGCCCGTTCCCAGCACGGCGACCGTTCCGCCGCCCGCCTCCAAGGCCGAAAGATGCGCCGCAGCATCCACACCGCGCGCCATTCCCGAAATCACCGTCGCACCGGCACGGACAAACTCAGCCGCAAACTGCTCCGCCACCTCTTTTCCGTAGCGGGTGCACCTGCGCGTGCCGACAATCGCAATGCTCGGCTGCCGCAGCAGCTCTATCTCGCCCTTAGCATAAAGAATTACGGGAGCATCCTCGCAGCTGAGAAG
>JAGZAC010000169.1 GCA_018370615.1 Clostridiales bacterium | reverse complement strand
AGTACAGGGGAGAATACACCTCATGTCCACCGGTGCGGATGACACATACAATATGCCCGGGCTCAAGTTCAATGCAGTCAGGCTCACAGTATCCTTCTGCGTTTACATCGGGGATGGGATGGGTCTGCACATCTGCAATGGTGGAGAGAAAAGAGAAGGTGTTGCCGCCGTCCTTGGACAGAATACACCAGGAGCGGTACAAATAAAAATCGTACCCGCCGTGGGTTTGAAAATAGGGACAAAGAGTGGTGTCCTCCTTCGTTTGACCGTACATGGTGGCGAGGATGTTCCCGTTGGAAAGCTGAATGAGTCCGTTGGAGATGCAGCTGGTGTGACAGTTGCCGGAATCTCCCCAGCCCAGGCAAAGTCCCGGTATATCAATTTGTGTAAAAGAGGAACTAATATTTCCGGCGACTACATCCTCCATGGTGTTTGCACGGTATATGCCGGCTACAAAGGGAATGTGCTGCTGACGGTAGTTACGAATGGCGTCGTGCACTACATTGTCGAAGGACAAGGCATAAAAGGAGCCGTCCTGCAACTGAATAAACCGGTCTGTTTTGCGACCTGTTTCCAGAGAAAGTGTTTTCCAGCTTTTTCCGTTGTTTTTTGAATACAGCGCGTAGGGATTGGGAGTATCGATTGGCAGGAAGATCTGCCCGTCCCGGGAATGGGTATCCTTATAGGCGTAGCTGCCGCAGCCGATGGACTGATGGGAAAGTCTTTCCAGAATATATTTCATAAGTGCCTCCGATGGAAAAATGCAGTTGCTTTGTTGGGGACAGTATAGCAAGGCGGCAGGAAAAAGTAAAGTCTTTTTCCATAAATAAAATCAGGAGAATTTTTGATAAAGTTCTTGACAAGCATCCTTATATATGCTATAATTTCACTTGCGCGAGCGGTTCGTATGAGATGCTGGTGTAGCTCAGCTGGTAGAGCAGCTGATTTGTAATCAGCAGGTCGGGGGTTCAAGTCCGTCCACCAGCTCCATCGTATCTTATAAAGTGAGCCCCGATCTCACGACGCGCTGATAAGTTTCATATTTTCATATGGGGGAATTCCCGAGCGGCCAAAGGGGGCAGACTGTAAATCTGTTGTCAGTGACTTCGCTGGTTCGAATCCAGCTTCCCCCACCAACCAAAATCCGATGTGTTTCGACATGTCGGATTTTTCTTATAATCTTATAAGATATAGTAAAAGGAGTTGACAATGAATACCTTATTTCAAGGGGTTCAGTGGGTTACACCGACTGATTTGGGTGTAAGTCAGTTGTATTTAAATAAATCAAAACTTAGGGATGTCGAAAGATGGTTTGAGCCCAATCATATGAGCTTGTGCAACCCACTTCCAGTCTATGATTTTGGCAATGGCAGACTTACCTTGACGGATGGTCACAGCCGGGCATTTATTGCATATAAGCACAAAACCAAAGTACCGATTATTTATGATGTAGATAGTAGCGTAACAAGTGAGATAGGGCAGAAGCTTTATAAAAATGACATTGTTTGGTGCCAGCGTTTCAATATTCAAACGGTTGCTGATCTTGAAGCCCGCTTGGTTAATTCCTCTAAATATCAATCTCTTTGGATCAACCGCTGCGACCGAGCTTATAATTTGTTGACCAAAACCAATGAGCGTGAAAGATTGAAAATTGAGGGACAATATGCAGATTTGTTTTTATACGGCGCAAATGAGGAATTGACAATATATTATTTTGAGAATGCACAAGGACAGTTATTTGAATTTAGCCTATAGAAGATTACTGGACTAGCCTACCGTAGAAAAGTTTTGATTTTAATAACAGCTTACGAAACGTGATTTGATATGAAGAAAATCTAAGGTGTACACCTCCACCATACCTGCAGTACGCGGTTTGCGACTGCAGGTTTTTTGTTTGCGGTAGACACTCAATAAGAAAGCATTTCCAGTGTAGGGACAGCGGAAATTCCCCAACTAAAGCCTCCCCTGTGCAAGGGGAGGTGGCTCGCCGTAGGCGAGACGGAGGGGTTGTCAGGGAAGCAAAAGCTGGGCAGTTATCGCTGATAGAGTCGGAATTTTGCAGAGCCTTATTGCAGCTGTTCATACAAAAAAGCTGTCCTCATCTATGGACAGCCTTTTGTATATATTATATATTTTTACCGTTTTTTTCGTGCCATGGCCGCGCCGCATACGATTCCACAGGCTCCGCCGATAATATGGGTCAACTGAGATATACTGTCTGCGACAAAAATCATATCGTAGATCTCCCGTCCCAGGTAAATCAGCGCTACCAAAATCAGCGATACAGGGATGTTCCCGCCCCGGAGTCCGGAAATAGAGGAGAGAAAAATCAGCAGAAAAACAATGCCGGATGCACCCAGCAGAGCATTTCCTGGAAAGAACACAAAATATACCAGCCCGGAAACCAGCGCAGTGATCAGCATGGAAATCAGCAGGTTTCGGCTTCCGTACCGACTTTCCACTACCGGCCCCAGTACCAGAATCAAGCAGATATTGCTGAAAAAATGGGTCCAATCTGCATGTCCCAGTACGTGACAGAACATACGTACATAGGTGAGTGGATCCGTCAAGGGCGCGCGGTACACGCTGAACAAATGGGAATTGGTCCATCCGTCTGTCCATCCGTTTAGCAGCAGTGCCAGCAGCCCCAACAGCGAAAAAGTCAGAATGACAGGGGAATCATATTGAATTTTTAAAACAGGTTTTTTCAAAACGGATTTCTTCCTTTCCATCCAGATAGGGGCATCAAGGGTTCTGCCCGTGGCCGGTTACCGGAGCCCCTGGGGTAATCAGGGGATTTTGACCGGAGGCGGAGGTAATCTGGGCCACCAAAAGGGAAGCGCGGGACATCAGCGCGGCAAGCAGAGGCTTGCAGCTTTCACGAAATGCACCGGCCAGATCCACTTTTTTCCAGTCAACTTCATCTTTGGTTTGAGGATTCAAGGGAAGCAATACCCCAAAAGTTACTGATAGGCGGTATACCCCTTCCGGTGTAAAGCTCAAAGTACGGTTGAAATTAATTTTCACCCACCTTTCACTGCGCTGTGCTAAAATAGTATCTTTACAGTTAAGCTTTCGATTTTCGGCTTTTTCTGTGACTTGCAAGGTTTCATATTGTACGTTGTCTAAGAAAATTCTTCTGTCCGGCAGAAAATATCGGTTGAAATCCAGCATATATGTCTCCCTAAAAATACTTGCGATCCAAGCTGCGCAGCTGCACTGCCTCTGCAATATGTGCTGCCTGGATGGTTTCGCTTTTATCCAAATCTGCGATGGTGCGCGCTACCTTCAAAACTCGGTCATGTCCTCTTGCAGACATCCCTAGCTTTTCAAAGGCGTTTTTCAAGATAGCGTCTCCTGACGCGTCCACGGTACAATACCGCCGTACCTGCTGGGCATTCATGTTTGCATTGCAGGAAACCTGCCCTGCAAACCGCCGCTCGGCAAATGCTCTTGCGGCAATGACTCTGGTACGAATATCGGCGGAATCCTCCGCCGGTGCGGGATGGGAAATTTCGCTGTATTCCAGTGCGGGAATTTCGATTTGAATATCGATTCGATCCAGCAGCGGGCCGCTGATTTTAGCGCGGTACTTTTGTATTTCTTCTTTGCGGCAGGTACATCTTCGTTTGGGGGAACCATAGTAGCCGCATTTGCATGGATTCATCGCACAGACAAGCATAAAGCGGCTGGGATAGGTGATTCTGCCTGCAGCCCGTGCGATGGTGACTTGTCCATCCTCCAAGGGCTGGCGCAGTCCTTCAATTACGTTTTTGGGAAACTCGGGAAGCTCGTCCAGAAAAAGCACGCCGTTGTGGGCGGCAGAAATCTCTCCCGGCTTCGGTCTTGCGCCACCGCCTACCAGGGATGCGATGCTCATGGTGTGGTGGGGGCTGCGGAAGGGTCGCTGACATACCAGAGAAGTTCCTTCTTTCAGGATTCCGGCTACAGAATGAATTTTGGTGGTTTCTATTGCTTCGTCCAAGCACATGGGCGGCAGAATGGTGGGAAGTCTTCTGGCCAGCATGGATTTTCCTGCGCCGGGGGGACCGATCATGAGGACATTGTGTCCGCCGGCTGCGGCAATTTCTAAAGCGCGCTTTGCCCGTTCCTGTCCTTTGACATCAGAAAAGTTGCAGTCAGTCAGACTGAGACCTTCCAGATCGTATTTTGCCCCCACAAAGGGAGAGAGGGTTTCGTTTCCCTGCAAGTGGCGCACGATTTGTGCCGCGTTTTCCGCAGCATATATTTTGATCCCGTCTATGGCGGCGGCCTCCGGACCGCAAATTTTGGGAACAAACACTTCCGTAAAGCCTGCTTCTTTTGCGGCAATCACCATCGACAAAATGCCGGGCACGCTCCGCAGCGCACCGGAGAAGGACAACTCGCCAATAAAGCAACGTCCCGCCAGGTCGCATTTCTCCGGAATGGTTCCTGCTGCCTGCAGAATTGCCACAAAGATGGCAAGGTCAAAGGCGCATCCCTCTTTTTTGACATCCGCCGGCGCCAGATTGACGGTGATGGACAAGTCGGGAAATGCAAAATCGTTGTTGGTCATCGCTGCGCGTACCCGCTGTTTTGCTTCTTTTACGGCGGCATCCGGCAGGCCGACAATGTCGAAAATGGGAATGTCCTGACTGGCGTTGCATTCCACGGTGACAATATAGCCGTCAATTCCATGGAGACTGGCGGAATAGGAAGTGGTCAACATATGTATTCC
>JAGZAC010000168.1 GCA_018370615.1 Clostridiales bacterium | reverse complement strand
TCCGCGCTGCGCCCGCCGGTTAAGGTGACGATTTTGTTGAGGATCTCGGTCCGGGTCATCAGCATCCGTTCCCCTTCGTCCACATGCATGGTGTATCCCAACGCGCCGGAGGTTCGGGGTACAATGGTAATCTTGGTGACCGGGGCAGAATGGGACTGCATCGCCGCCACCAACGCATGGCCGATTTCGTGATAGGCTACAATTTTCTTTTCCTGATCGGAAATTACAGCGTTTTTCCTTTGAGCACCGGCAATAACCGTTTCCACGCTTTCTTCCAGGTCTTCCTGAACAACGGCTTTCCGCCCTTCCCGGACTGCCCGCAGCGCCGCCTCGTTGATAATGTTAGCCAGCTCTGCACCGGAGGCGCCAGCCGTCGATCGGGCAATCACATCCCAGTCGATGTCTGGCCCCGTCCGGACATCCTTAGCGTGTACTGTCAGGATGGCTTTACGTCCCTGCAGATCGGGAAGTTCCACCGGCACCCGGCGGTCAAACCGCCCGGGACGCAGCAGGGCAGGATCCAGGCTCTCCGGCCGGTTGGTGGCCGCCAGCAGCACCACACCCTTTTGCCCGTCAAAGCCGTCCATTTCCGCCAGCAGCTGGTTGAGCGTCTGCTCACGTTCATCGTTGCCGCCTACACCACCGGTGTTTCGCTTCTGACCGATGGCGTCAATTTCGTCGATAAAGACGATGCAGGGCGCTTTTTCATTGGCCTGCTTGAACAGGTCCCGAACCTTGGCAGCGCCCATGCCGACAAACATCTCCACAAATTCACTGCCGGAGATGGAGAAGAAAGGAACGCCCGCCTCCCCGGCAACCGCTTTTGCCAGCAGCGTTTTGCCGGTGCCGGGAGGCCCCACCAGCAGGACGCCCTTAGGAAGCTTTGCGCCGATGGCGGCATATTTTTGCGGGTCGTGCAGATAATCCACAACCTCTACCAGCGATTCCTTCGCCTCGTCCTGTCCGGCGACATTATCAAATGTTACGCCGGTTTTGGCGTCTGCCACATAGATCTTCGCGCCGGATTTGCCGAAGGACATGGCGTTGTCCATCCCGCCGGGGAGTTGATCTTTCATCTTTTTGCGCATCCAGCGGTAGAATACTTCCCCGATGATGAAGAAGAACAGGATCGGCAGTATCCAGGTCAGAATAAACGAAAGCAGAGGGTTAGTCTGAGTGGGTATGGTAGCCGAAAACCGGATGTCCTCATGTTCCATCAGCTGCTGCAGTAACCTTTGACCGTCTTCCGGCCATATGCCGGTTTTATAGATCTGTTCGGCATTCTCATCCCCGGCAATGAAGACAAACTGACTGGAGTATTCATCATAGGATACTTCCTTGACCTCGTTGTTGTCGATCATTTCGAGGAACTGGTCATAGCCTACCTCGACGACCGAGCGCTTGAGCAATGAGGGAAACACCAACGCGTTCAGCAGCAGGATGACAATCATCGCAACAATGGCGTAAAAGATAAACGGTTTTTTGGAAGGACCGTTCTTATCGCTGACAACCTCATGCATCCTTCATTCTCCCCTCTATTTTGGTATTGGGCCCCGGCTTGTCGTCTTTTCCCGAGATTTTTCTCAGTGCCTTTTTAAACTGGAAGGAGAAGAAGATAGCTGTAAAAGCCACCGCGATGAAATCCGCCACCGGTTCCGCCATATAGACCGCGGTGGTTTTGTCCGATGTGAAGATCATGGGCATGATATAAATCAGCGGTCTCAGCAGGATAAATTTCCGCATAACCGCCACCAGAATGGACGCCTTGGCGTTTCCCAGGGAGGTAAAGGTCATCTGACAGGCAACCTGAACGCCGAACAGCAGCAGACAGGCCATGTAAATGCGCAGGGCGGTTTTGGTAAACGCCACAAGCTCCTGGGAATTGGTGAACATGGCGGCGAAACCCTGGGGAAATAGCATCACGCAGGCCCACAGCAGGGTGGAATAAACCAGACTGGCTTTTAGCAGCAATTTGAAAGCCGCCTTCACCCGTTCGGGATTGCGGGCGCCGTAATTGTAGCTGATAATGGGCTGCGCCCCTTGGCCCAAGCCCTGTAGCGGAAGCATAGCGAACTGCATCACGCTGGTCAGAATGGTCATGGCCCCCACGGCGATATCCCCGCCGTAACCCTGCAGGGAAGAGTTAAAGCAGATGGAAATCACGCTTTCGCTGGCCTGCATGATGAAGGTGGACAGCCCCAACGCCAGGCTGGGAAGAACAATTTTGGCGCTCAATCCCAGGTTTTTCAAGCGGAGTTTGAGATGCGTCTTTTTTCCGCACAGGAAAAGGAGTACCCAGGCACAGGACAGAGCCTGCGAAAGAATGGTTGCCCAGGCGGCACCCGCCACCCCCATATTGAAACCAAAGATGAAGATGGGGTCGAGGATAATGTTGGATACCGCTCCAATGAGCACGGACAACATACCGGTTTTGGCAAAGCCCTGGGCAGTGATAAACGCATTCATTCCCAAGGTCATCTGAACAAAGAGCGTACCGATGGCGTAGATGTTCATATATTCCACACCGTATTCGATGGTGTTTTTACTGGCCCCGAAAGCCATAAGGAAATCCCGGTTCCAGATCAACAGCACCGCTGTCAGGAGAACGGAGATGATAAACTGAACCACAAAGCAGTTCCCCATCGTCTTTTCCGCCGATTCGTGTTGGCCCTGTCCCATAAAAATGGATGCCCTCGGCGCCCCTCCGTAGGCAGCAAACGCGGCAAATGCCGTGACTATCATGATCAGCGGCATACATACTCCGACGCCGGTCAGGGCGGCTTCCCCGATTACCGGTATGTGCCCGATGTAAATCCGGTCAACAATATTGTACAGCATATTGATAAGCTGTGCTGTTACAGTGGGAAGGGCCAGCTTCAGCAGCAACTTCCCCACCGGCTCTTTTCCCAGAAAATCTTCGTCTTCTCTCATGCCATTTCTTCTTCTTCCGCCTCTAGCTTTGTATTTTCCGCAATCCGTTGGTTAAACCAGGCAAATTGTTTTTGCTCCTCTTCGGTAAAGCCCCGGAATATCTGCTTTCGAAAGCCTTCCCGCACTGCTTCAATCTCGTGCGTAATCGGTGCAGACGCAGAGGTAAGGGACAGATGGATCCGTCTGCGGTCCTCTGTATCCTGCCGCCTCTGTAGCAGCGATTTCTGAATCAGGCTTTCCACTGCCTGGGATACATTGCTTTTTGAGAGCATCCGAAGCTCTACAATATCCGCAGCAGTATCCCGGCCCGGATTATTCTGGAGAAAACTGATGATGGTGGCTTCAATCGGCGCCAGCCCGTATCGGTCACAAACCGGCCTGAGCATACTGTCATACAGCCTGACAATCCGCCGGATGTTGGATAAAAGCGTATTTGTCTGATGCATGCTGAACCCCCTCGGCGATAGTTTTATTTCATACCGTTTTTTTATAAACAGTTGTTATAACAAACCATTTTACTCCAATAGCAAACGACGTCAAGGGAATAATTTTTTCTTTTCAGATTATTCACAGTTCCTTCATAAAGGAAGAAAATCAAAATAATGACAAATGCCGAATACGGTTATATAATGAAACCAACACGTTGTCATACCATTTCTGGAGGACCATTATGAAGGTCTATGAACACAAGGTGCAGTACTATGAAACCGATAAGATGCAAATCACCCATCATTCCAATTACATCCGTTTCATGGAAGAGGCAAGGATTGATTTTCTGAATCAAATCGGCTGGGGCTACGACAAAATGGAAGAGCAGGGGATTCTCTCGCCGGTAGTCGGTGTTACGTGTGAATATAAAAAAGCCACGTCTTTTCCAGATATTCTCCGGATATCCATCAGGGTGTTGGAATTGAGCGCTGCAAAGTTAAGCCTCGGCTATACCATGACGGTTTCGGACAAAGTGGTTTGTACGGCCAGCAGCACACATTGCTTCCTGAATCAAAACGGACGGCCAATTAACCTCAAAAAACAATATCCGGCATTTTATTCGCTGCTGGAATCGTTAAAAGCAGAAAGCGGGCAAGGGAACGTCCGATAACGTCCCCCCATCCTGTTAAAATGACATTGTCTTCAGGTTCTCGGTCGCTGTTGCGTCCTGAATCACAAGCTGCTTGTTGTATACCGAAAGCCTTCGCGAGGCGAGCTCCTTCAACATAGTAAACAGGGTTTTCCGATGGTTTGGCATCGGAAAACCCTGTTTTTTTACCCCAGTATCGATGCGGCTTCACGCCTTATCTCGTATCTTGGGCCCCATGGCGCAGGACTTGGGTTGCCTATACGATATCACAAGACTTTTTCGCCCTCCGACGTTATTTTCATTTGCTTATCTATCGGCAACACCATCTCGCACATTGACCCTGTACCAAGCCAATAGCCAGGATTTCTGCAGGGTGGAGAAACCTTTCCTTTGCGCTTACCATGCCTTGCACGACATAGGGCATCACAAATTCCCGAAGAGCAATGGGTTTATTGAGGGCTTCGCCCAAACGGCATTCCGCATGCTTTTGCGGGAATTCATATAAAATAGCTTCTGCCAGGAGACGAGGCCAAGCCATTTTTTTGTTTAGCTTTCTTATTCCCTGTTCTTTTGATTGTAAAAACGCTTTATATAATATAGATAAATTAAAAATAATTTTTTATAATTTTGTTAGATTATTATGTATTATGCATTGAACTTATTGAAGGTGCACTATGCGAGTGCTATATTAAATGTGGTTGTATATCACGATTCGTGTT
>JAGZAC010000167.1 GCA_018370615.1 Clostridiales bacterium | reverse complement strand
GGCGTGTGGGTTGATTCCGGCCATTCTTGCCCTGGCCGTTTGCCGGGTCCTGATGGGGGTCGGCTACTCCGCCGCTACCACCGCCAACAACACCGCCTCCACTGATGTGATCCCGGCCTCCCGGTTGACGGAGGGCGTTGGCTATTTCGGTGCAGTTGTTCCAGTCATGTCCTTCTTCGGCCCGGCTGTCGGTCGAATTCTGGTCTCTCGACTAGGTGTAGCAAAAATGCTTTATGGCCTTTCTGCTATTATGCTGATTCCTATTTTTACACTGATTTGCTTTTCTATTCCCGATTTGAAACCTGTTCCTAAAAAAACGGCCAGCGGGGAAAAGCAGCCACTTCTGGAAAGAGCCTCTATTGCGCCGTCTGTTTTGCTGATGTGTGTGGCTGGCGCACAGACCAGTATGGTGTCTTTTCTTCCACTGTATGCACAGAAATACAATATTGACAAGACTCTGTATCTTTACATTCCCGCCGGAATTGGCGTATTTACCATCCGAATCCTAACTACAATTTTGAAAAAGAAATTACCGGATAACAAGTCCGTCATTGCTTCCTTTGGCGTGTGTGTGCTGACTCTATTGATTCTACCTAAGTCAAACAATGCCTTCCTATATGCAATTTTCGGCCTGTGCTATGGCTTTGCGCAGGGCGTTCTGCAACCATGCTTTATTACGCAGGCTCTTTCTGCAGCGCCTCTGGGACACAAAAGTACCGCAACAGTCACCTACTATATTTTCAACGATATCGGCACGGTTGTTTTGGGTATGAGTTGGGGGTATATCGCACAGTATATCAGCTATTATGCAGTATTCCTTGTGGCGGCATGTGTAAATATTGCTGCATTTTGTGGATGGCTTCTGCTGTGTTTAAAAAACGGCCAGCCAGAGCAGGAATAGTACTGCAACAATCTCTTTTGAGTTGGATCAGTAAGAAAGGCGGCACAGACAGTTATGAAGCAGAAAAACTTCTTGACAGACAGGCGGAACGCATGCCTTCTGGCACTGCTTTGCTGTTTCATGTGGGGAAGTGCCTTTCCTTGCATTAAGGTGGGGTATCGCCTTTATCAAGTGGGCGCGGCGGATACGGCTTCCCAGATATTATTTGCTGGCATACGCTTTACCATGGCTGGTATAGCTGTTTTTTTCTTGGACAGCATGAAAGAGAAAGCCTGGTGCCGCCCCACTGCACCGTCATCCTGGAAAATGATTGCGGCATTGGCATTCTGCCAGACCATCTGTCAACATGTGTTTTTCTACATTGGTCTTGCAAACACCAGTGGTATTCGCGGTTCTATTCTTGTTAGTGCCAATGTTTTCTTTACAATTCTGGTGGCCTGTCTGGTATTTCGCCACGAGAATATGACACGATTAAAAGTGATCGGGTGTCTCCTGGGATTTTCAGGTGTAGTGTTGGTAAACATGACAGAAGGCGGCTTCTCTGGCAACTTCAGCATAGCGGGTGAGGGGAGCGTCCTTCTTTCTGCTCTTGCCACTGCCATTTCTGCCTCGCTGGTTAAACGGTTTTCTGCAAGGGAGGATACTATCGTCCTCAGCGCGTATTCCTATGCTTTGGGCGGAGTTGCGATGGTCGGCCTTAGCCTGCTTGCCGGTGCTCATCTTACTGCAATATCTCCTATGGCACATGTGGTCATGTTATATATGATCACTGTATCCACTGTGGCCTATACACTCTGGGCTGTATTGATTAAGTATAACCACATTTCAAAAATTGCTATTTTCAATTTTGCAACGCCTATGTTTGGAGTGATTTTGTCCGCAATTTTTCTGCAGGAGGGGCAGCAGGTTCTTTGGGGGCGATGCATGGCAGCTTTGGCACTTGTATGTATGGGAATTATTTTAGTCACCTATGAAAAGAGTAGTGAACCTATTCCGGTATCGCAAGAAGTAGCCGTGCAGAAGCATGATTGAACTTTTCGGAGCAGGCTCTTTTCAGAATCATTTTTACGAATAACGAGGATGCGGCACAGTTTGCCACATCCTCGTTTCTGTAGGCTTTGTTTTGTCTTCTTCACATCTGTATGCGTGGGCTTTAAACCTAAACGTGCGTAGTAGACACGCAGAAGACCATGGTAGCGGAATGTTTCACACAACGTTCCGTTACTGTCATGTTGGGGGGGCAGAATAGCGGCAAGCGCCATTCCCGAACAGTGTCCAGATAAGGGGCCCGCTTTTGGAGATCATACTCTGCAGAGTCCTTATCCGCCCAGGAATAGAAGCCCCTGCCGTTGGTACGTCCGTTGTTTTCGTTGGCGATACCAGCACTAATGGACGGCTTGGCAGTTTTTGCATCGCAGAGATCGGGATAGATATTTTCGGTGACGGCTTGCTCCTATTGGCCTGCTTTTACTTTGTATTGACGTTTTTTGCGGAAATAGCACTGTCCGTGTCATCGCCCGGTCAGGCATTGGGGACTCATCGTTCTCTTTTTATGCGCTTAATACCGGTTATAGCTCGTGATCTCCTCCAGAGACTTACGAGGCTTGCGCTCCTGAGTACCATCATGATAGCCGACGGGAATCATGGTAACTAATATCTACTGAACAAGTGCCCAATTTTTGTTCTGAGCGAGAATCTCCAGAAGATATGCGAGCATTCTCAAAAGAGCGCGCTGAATCTTGCGGAGATTCAGCACCAGAACGGACATGGCGATCACATGGGCCGCAGTCTCCCACAGCTTTGCGGTGACAAGCCCCATGCCACATTTACGCTTCGCCAGACTGAATCTGCGCTCCACTTCCACGCGCTCGCACTCATCCCGATCGTCCTGAGCCTTGTCTCTGGTTTCACCCTTCTTGGGCCGCCCCAGAGCCGGGCCGGAAAGACGGATACCATGCGCCTTGCAATCGCTGAGATTCTCTCGGTTTCGGTAGATTTTGTCCGCCAGGATCCGGCTGGGGTAATGCCCCTCTCGCGCTCGGAATCGCTCTGCCATTTCCCGCAGATTTCCCGCCTCATTGTAGGCGTCAAAAGAACAGCACTCCAGCCGCGTCCATCCGTCAACGACACTGATGTCCAGCTTCGCGCCAAACTCCACCGGCTTTCCCGCTTTTCCCCGCACAATGGGCCGAACAAAGGGCTGGCTCACGCTGACGATCCGGTCAGGTACGCTGTGGGTACGGTTATCGTACATGTACTTCTGCTGCTCATAGACGGCGCGGATCGTGTCCAAACGCTCCGTCTGGCGAGATGGCAGATTTTTTCCGAGGGACAGTTTTCCATCGATGGCATCCAGGTCACGCCGGAGGTAAGCCAGCTGCTTTCCAATAGCTTTGCGGGTCATTTTCGCGGTGTGCTTACGGCATCTTGTGTATTTCAGGTAATCTTTCCGGGCGCGTTTGCGGTAGGTTCGAGGCTTCTTTCCGTCCGCGGGATCGTGAAGAACATCCAAAAGCGTTTCGGCGTTCTCCCTGGCCTCGTTGAGCAGGGAAACATCCTGAGGATAACGGATATTGGACGGCGCGCAGGTGGCGTCCACGATCATAGTGCCGCTGTTTCCGCCAGTTCCCGGCTGACCGTCAGAATCATCATCGTCATCCTTGGATTCGGCTTCTTTGACCTGACGCTCCTTTGCGTCCCGCACGATCATCTCATTGATCTCACCCAGCACTTCCGGCGTCAGGCGCTTGCGGAAATACACCATCAAAGACGGATCAAAGGGTAGCTTTTCATCATCATAGCCAGGATATCCGCAGAAATACTGAAGATATGGGTTCTCCTGAATCTGAAGCGCGGTTTCCTCGTCAGAATAGCCATACTCCGCCTGAATGATGCAGGCTCCCAAGGCCAGACGCAGCGGTTTAGCCACATTGCCTTTCCGGTTTGTGAATAGGGCGGCGTAGCGCTTCTCAATCTCCAGCCAGGGGATCGTCTGGGCTTTCTTTACCCAACGGTTGCTTTCCTTCAGATTTATGCCCACCGGCTGTTTGAAATCCGCCAGGCTGATCTGTCCATTGCTGTAACGATACATAGTTGCCCTCCAGGTGCAAGGTTTTTGCTGGATTTTGCCAGTTCCCTTGCTCCAATTATACCACGGATTGGCCTCTATGGATTGAAATATAAGGCTTTTTCTATTATTCAGTGCACATTAAATATAAAGAAAGCAAGATATTTCAGCGGTATGGGTACACTTCATGTTCTAAAACACTGACATCATGACCGCAAAGGATATGATCTTCATCAGCCAATGGAAACAAACGTCGAATAGAATCATAGTACTCAATAAGATTTACATGTATACCGGAAGGAGTTGGCAGTCCCCAAGTTTGGCATTGTGACCAAGATTCCCGGATACCAAAACAGTCGCTGACAATTAAGAAACGGCCATCTGTTGTGTTGACGGAAACACATTGAAAACCGGGGGTATGTCCAGGAGTTAGCAGCAAATCAATACCGTCGCATAAATGGTAATCGCCATCTACAATGATGAAGCGATCCATTCCACGAGTCCACGGGGGTGTCATGCCGATTTCTGTGCTTTCATAATATGTATATTGCGTGGGGATAGGATTTACGGCAAATTGCAACTCGCGCTTTTGCACATAAATTTTAGCATTGGGAAATTTATCATTATTAGAGCAATGATCCCAATGCAGATGTGTGTTGACAATAATGCTAATATCTTCTGGTGCAACACCCAAATTCCGCACAGCATTAGTTGGCTGCATATCCTCCGTCTGAATCAATGTATGATGGTATTTCTCGGCCCAGGATGG
>JAGZAC010000166.1 GCA_018370615.1 Clostridiales bacterium | reverse complement strand
GTAGCTGTGTCGGAGGGGTTGTAAAGAAGAACAATCCCCCTGGCTCCACGCAGTGGAGCCGTCCCCCTTTGCACAAGGGGGACGGTAACGCCAAGCCTCCCCTGTGTAAGGGGAGGTGCCGCGGTAAGGCCGCGGCGGAGGGGTTGTGCTCAAATGAAAAAGAAGACACATATGTGTCTTCTTTTTGCATTTTTATTAAACAGTCAGCTCTGCCCCGTCTCCCATGGCAGACCGGTTTTTCTCCAAAATCTCGTCGATAGTCTTTACAAAGGAGCAGACCTGATCGGCACTGCGTCCCGTATAATTTTCCGGCTGCAGCTGGGCTTCGATTTCTTCCTTTGTCAGAGGAAAGAGGGGGTCTGCTTCGATCCGCTGAATCAAATCGTGCCGCTTTCCGTATTTCTTTACCTGCTCTGCACTGGCGATGGAATGGACGCGAATGCGCTCGTGACGCTCCTGCCGGTCGCCTCCCCGCTTTACTGCTTCCATCATAATGTTTTCGCTGGCCATATAGGGAAGGTTGTCCATCACCCGGGAACGGATAACCATAGGATTGACCACGATACCTTGGGAAATATTGATGTAAATATTGAGAATCGCATCCACTGCCAGGAACGCCTCCGCCATGGAGATGCGCTTGTTGGCACTGTCGTCCAGGGTGCGCTCGAACCACTGGGTGCCGGCGGTAATAGCCGGATTCAGGGAATCTGTGATTACATAGCGAGCCAGTGCCGCGATGCGTTCGCTGCGCATGGGATTGCGTTTGTAGGGCATAGCGGAGGAACCAATCTGGTGGGCTTCAAAGGGCTCTTCCATTTCCATAAAGGATTGGGCGATGCGCATGTCTCCGGAAAATTTATATGCCGACTGGGCGATACCCGACAAAACGGACATAACCCGGCTGTCATGCTTTCTGGTATAGGTTTGCCCGCTGACGGGTACACACCCGGAAAATCCAAACTTTTCGGCAATGTAATTTTCTGCCCGGGTGACCTTTTCCGCATCTCCGTCAAAAAGCTCCAGAAAGCTTGCTTGGGTGCCGGTAGTTCCCTTGGAACCAAGGAGCAGCAGACCGTCGGCTACATAGTCCAGATCCTCCAGGTCCAGTAGCAGATCGTAGAGCCAGAGGGTAGCGCGTTTGCCTACAGTGGTCAGCTGAGCCGGCTGGAGATGGGTGTATGCAAGAGCAGGCATGTCTCGGTATTCCATGGCAAAGTCCCGCAGGTTCTGCATTACACGCAGCAGCTTGCTCCGCACCAGTGCCAGCGCCTTTTTCATGATAATCATATCGGTGTTGTCCCCTACATAACAGGAGGTGGCACCAAGGTGAATAATGGGCCGTGCTGTGGGAATTTGGTCGCCCCAAGCGTGAATGTGGGCCATGACGTCGTGGCGCAGTTCCTTTTCGTAGGCGGCTGCCGCGGCATAATCTATGTCCTTTTCATGGGCACGCATTTCGTCCAGCTGGGCGTCGGTGATGTCCAGTCCCTCTCGCTGCTCTGCCTCCGCAAGGGCGATCCACAGCGCCCGCCATGTGGTAAACTTCATATCGGCGGAAAAGAGATACTGCATTTCTGGGCTGGCGTATCTGGTGGAAAAGGGACTTTCATAATTTTCATGATTCTTCATTTTCTGGGGTTTCCTCCTGCGTTTCTTCCGGCAGCCGGACGGCCGCCGTGTTAATTTTTCCATGGGTTTTCTCATAGTACTGCACATTGCTGCGAATGATATGTAAGAGATGGTTATTGAGAGAATTATTCTCCTTTTCTGCAACGTACAGAAGCTTCTTATACAGCTGCGTGTCCAGACGGACGGTAAATTCCTTTTTTGCCTTCATAGGAAAAGTAGTTCCTTTCTGTCACTCGCGCGGCATTTTGCTCTATAACAGTATATCAGACGAGTGTTGGAAAATCAAGGGACAGGCTCCTGCCGCGGCAATATTTACAAAAAAACTATGGAAAGTACAGGGGGAATGTGATACAATAAAACAACTTTGTATACGATAAAGGAAGCATACGTGTGAAAGATACGGATAAAAAGGAAGAACACCGCACTCTGGCAGATCGGCTGCAGGAGGCAAGGGAAAAGGCGGGACTGTCGGCAGAGGCGATGGCGCAGCAGCTGGACGTGCCCCTGGAGGAATATAGCCAGTGGGAGGCAGGAGAGGTACAGCCGGATACGGAAACGGTAGGCCGTGCCGCGAAGATACTGCATGTCACTGGAAATTATCTTTTGTTCGGCCTGACCCGGGAGGGAATGGTAGGAGCCATGTTCCCCAACAAGGCTGTCCCGGAAACACTCCCCGGCTGGTACAAGGGGATGATGGCTGGAGCTGCACTGCTGTTCTGCGGAGGCGCAGGGGCGCTTTTGCTCCTGTTTGTGAGAAGCGTCGGGGAGGAAAGCATTTTGTCCTATCTTCCCTTTCAGTTGTTTTTGGGAATATTCGCTGTGGGAGCAGTGCTTTGTATTATATCAGGAATTTTGCGCAGTCGGGAGAAAAAACAAAGACGGCTAAAGGAGCAAAGAGGTCATGAAGAAGAACCAAACAAATAAAAAAGGCACAGGAAAGCGGTTGTCCAAAAAGGCAGTTCTGCTGATTGTGTGCATTTCTGCCGCAGTTTTGCTGGTCATTGCCGCTGTGGTGTTGGTGTCGATTTTCAGTACAACTGGCGAAAGGACACCTTCTTCCGCGGAGGAGAATCCCGAAGGCGCTGCCCTTGTATTGGAAAATCAGAAGTGGCAGGATTTTACGTATTCCGTTTATGATGACGATACTGTTACGCTTATCGGATATACCGGCGATGATATAGTGGTGGAAATACCCGAAACACTGGGAGGGTATCCTGTTACCACCATTGGCCTTGGGTGCTTCAATCAGGAAGATATACGTATGGAGGAAATTCGGCTGCCGGATACGGTGACGCACTTTGAGGCCCACTCCTTTGGAAATGCAAAAAATTTGAAAAGCATTACCATTCCCGCCGGCACTACGGTCATCGAAACGGGGACATTTGTGTATTGCTCCGCACTGGAGGAAGTCATCATTCCCGATACCGTTACGGAAATCGGCGAGGGCGCCTTTTACTACTGCAGCTCCCTTGCAGAGATTGCGTTGCCCTCCTCTCTCACAAAAATCGGAGACTATGCTTTTTCCATGTGTACGGCACTTTCTTCCATTACGGTTCCGCAGGGGGCGACGTCGATAGGAGCATATGCGTTTGAGGGATGCTCTGCACTGACGGAGGTTGCCTTGCCGGATACGTTGGAGACTATCGGGGAATATGCGTTTAATTTATGCGAGACCTTACCAGAGATTGACATCCCTTCTAGCATTACCGCCATTGCGGAAGCTGTTTTCAACAACTGTCTTGCCCTGAAGAGCGTTACGCTTCCCGAGGGCCTGGAAACAATTGGAGATATGGCGTTTTATTACTGTGAAGCGTTGGAGTCGGTAGAATTTCCCGATACGCTTCAAAGTATTGGAGAATATGCGTTTCTGCACTGTATTTCTCTGACGGAGGTGACATTGCCGGATTCTGTAGACACGTTGGAGGAATATGCCTTTGCAGACTGCACCGGATTGACGGAAGTGACACTGTCAAAAAATCTTACGAGAATTCCGGACTACGGCTTTTCTCAGTGTGAGCGTTTGGAATCCATTGATTTACACGATGGGATTGAGGAAATCGGCGTGTTTGCCTTTGTCAGCTGCAATGAAATCTCAGAGATTGTGATTCCGGAGGGCGCGACATTGCTGGACGCGTATGCCTTTTCCGATATGAGCGGGCTTCTGTCTATTACTGTGCCGGACTCCGTGGAGGAAATTGGAGAGGGATTGCTGGCGTATACCGATCAGGTGACGGTATACTGCAAGGAAGGCAGTACCATCGACGAATACTGTACGGCAAATGAGATTGCAGTATCATATATAGAATGAGAAAAGGCGGCTGTTTTTGCCGCCTTTTGTGTATAAACATATTGGTAGGTATATATATGGACTATATTTGCAGATATTCTTCCCCCATCGGCGGGATCACCATCGCCAGTAACGGAAATGCAATTACCGGACTTTGGTTTGACGGGCAGAAATATTTCGGTGCCACCTTGTCACAGCAGCAGGAGGAAAAGGATTTGCCTGTATTTGCGCAGACAAAACAGTGGCTGGATCTGTATTTTGACGGAGAAATCCCTAATTTTACGCCGCCGCTTTCCATGATGGCGTCGCCTTTTCGGAGAATGGTGTGGGAAATCCTGCGTACCATTCCTTATGGGCAAACGATGACCTATGGGCAGATTGCTGAAAGGATTGCGGAGCGCTGGGGACGTTCCAAAATGTCCGCCCAGGCGGTAGGCGGGGCAGTGGGGCACAATCCCATTTCACTGATTATCCCCTGCCACAGAGTGGTGGGAACGGGAGGAAGCCTTACGGGCTATGCCGGAGGAATTGATAAAAAGGTATATTTGCTTATGTTGGAAAAGGCAGATATGTCAGGGCTTCATATTCCGAAAAAGGGGACAGCTTTGTAAATGAATTTTTACATAGGAGTGGAAATAGCCGCCCAGAGATTGGTTGCTATGACAACCCCTCCGCCGCGGTTTTACCGCGGCACCTCCCCTTACACAGGGGAGGCTATAAAGGAAAGGCTCCCTTGTGGGGAGATGCGCAGCATCTCCGTGGGATTGTCAGCAAAGCTGACAGGGGGATTGTCCACCTTTTACAACCCCACCGGCATGGCT
>JAGZAC010000165.1 GCA_018370615.1 Clostridiales bacterium | reverse complement strand
GCCGCGCCGTAGGCACCCATCAATCCCGCGATTCCCGGACGGGTGACATTTCTGCCCAGTTCCATTTCAAAGCTGCGCAGCACCGCGTCATTGTAAAAGGTTCCCCCTTGCACAACGATATTCTTGCCCAGTTCATCTGCACTTCCCGCCCGGATGACCTTATAAATGGCGTTTCTTACAACACTAATGGACAATCCCGCAGAAATATCCTCCACACCGGCACCATCCTTTTGGGCCTGCTTCACGGAGGAATTCATAAACACTGTACAGCGGCTGCCCAGGTCCACCGGCGCCTTTGCGGAAAGTCCCAGCTTTGCAAACTCCTCCACAGAATATCCCATAGATTTTGCAAAGGTTTCCAAAAAGGAGCCACAGCCCGAAGAACAGGCTTCGTTGAGCATAATGCTGTCAATGGATTGATTTTTGATTTTGAAGCATTTGATGTCCTGCCCGCCGATATCCAGAATAAAATCCACCTCCGGGTCGAAATGACGGGCCGCCGTATAGTGGGCGATGGTCTCCACGATGCCCTTATCCACACCAAAGGCATGACAGATCAACTCTTCCCCGTAGCCGGTCACAGCGCTTTGCCGGATATGGATTCGATCTCCGCACAGCTCATAAATTTTTTGCAGCTGCTGCCGCACAATTTCCACAGGATTGCCCTTATTGGAGTCATAATATGTATAGAGCAGTCTGCCCGACGGATCGATCAGCGCCAGCTTTGTGGTCGTACTGCCGCAGTCAATCCCTAAATACGCGTCTCCAGCATAGTCCGCTGGATCTGCCACAGGCACATTGGCTGCACTGTGACGGCGGACAAACGCCTCATACTCCTCCTTGCTTTAAAACAGCGGCCTGCTGTGTTCCGACTGTACCTTCTGACTGGCAGCGTTTTCAATCTTTTCCAGCAGTGTGTCTATGTTCATAGGCTCTCCGGCCTGCCCTGCATACAGTGCAGCGCCAAGGGCTACGGCAAACCGGCCGTACTCCGGGAACAAAGCCGCATCCTCGCTCAGATGCAGCGTCTCCACAAACCTGCGGCGCAGTCCCTTGCAGTAATACAGCGGCCCGCCCAAAAACATAACTTTTCCTTCGATCCTGCGCCCCTGGGCAAGGCCGGCAATGGTCTGATTGACCACCGCCTGGTAAATGCTGGCCGCAATGTCTTCCTTCCGGGCACCCTGATTCAGCAGCGGCTGTATATCCGTTTTTGCAAACACGCCGCAACGGGAAGCAATGGGGTAAATCCGCTCGCTTTGCAGAGACAGCGCGTCCAATTCGTCCGGCGTCACATCCAAAAGGGTGGCCATCTGATCGATAAACGCTCCAGTGCCGCCGGCACAGCTGCCGTTCATTCGCTCGTCCGTACCGCCCTTGAAAAAGATAACCTTGGCGTCCTCCCCTCCCAGCTCGATAACACAGGAGGTGTCCGGTTCCAACGCTTTAATCACCTCACCGGTAGCAAATACCTCCTGCACGAAAGGAAGTCCGGCGGCCTGGGCCATCCCCAGTCCCGCCGAGCCGGATACTGCCACACGCACTGTATCCATATGCACATGCTGCCGGGCGTCCCGAAGAATTTCCAGAGTTTTTTGCCGCACCTGGGACATATGTCGCTGATATTTTTCATATACCACATCGCCGCCGACTACCACTACTACCTTTGCCGTAGTGGAACCAATGTCGATTCCGATGCGCATATCATCTCCAGATTTATCTAAATATTTCTGCATCCAATATTCCTCACTTGCTTCTTTATATCAATCATCTACCGGGTATTCCCGGCGTCATTTTCGTTTCCAAACCAAAAGGGCGGCGTCTGCTGCTCCGACGTATTTGCTTCATAGGCGGAGTCCTCCGTACCCGTACCCGCACCATTATATCCACTACCGTCCCGCCAGCCGCTGTCTCCAAGTCCGCAAAGCAGCCCGCTGGTACACATGTTGATAAACGAACACATCAGGCACATACCGATCACAGGGCTAATCCTGCAAAAAGGCATCCCATAGCTCTGTGCTTGAGCACGGTAAATATGGCCGCCGGCTTTGATCGTCTGCATGGCCTGCCGGTATACAGCATTTCCCGGCTCCATCCGGACCGCCTGCTCAATATGACTGATGGCTGTCACAACATTGCCCAGCTCCTGGTGGGCGATAGCACTGAGATAATACCACCGGGCACTGCGGTCCCGCACATTGGAAAGAACGTTGAGCGCCTCCTGATACAGGCCGGACTGTATATACTGCTGGGCAATATCCGTATAGGAAAAGCCCGCTCCATATGCACCGCCGGCGCCTCTGCCGCCATACCTGGCGCCGCTGTCCCCGCCGTATCCCCCGGAATATCCAGATGTGCCGGAAGTATAGGTACCGGAGCTTGCCGTACCGCTTTTGATCTGCTCATAGGCGTCATTAATCGCGGACATTTTCCGTGCCGCTTCTGCATCTCCGGGATTTAGATCCGGATGATACTTTTTGGCAAGCCGGCGATATGCCTTCGTAACTTCCTCCTCACTGGCTCCCGGAGAAATTCCCAGAACCTTGTAGGGATCTTCTGCCACGACGCTTCTCCTCTCTTAGCATAGACATTTCGAATTTTGTCCAAATGCCTGAATAAATAATATTATCCATTATCTCACGATAAAAGTCAAGTTGTAATTCCCGGTAGGCCTCCGCACACCGGTGCATCATTGCATCCAAAATTTCGCGTCGGTCCGCGTCTGGCAAAAAGCTGAGGGGGTTGTACCGCTGCCGCTTCAAATCTCCATGCAAATCTACCGCGGCATCCATCATGTAAATTACCCGCCCCAGGGCATCTCCCAGAGCGCGCAGCTTTGTGCTTACCTTATCCTCCTGCCAGATAAAAAGCTCCGCCAGTAGCCGCCCGAAAGCCGAAGCTGCCGCATCCGGACTGGGATCTCCCCTGCGTTCAATTTCGGAAAGCTCAGCCAATGAAACCTCTATAGCGTTGCACTGCCTGGGGTACTTGGAATAAATCTTCTGATACCTTTTCTTCAGCATGTGCCAGGTGCACCACCCGCCCACATTCTTGTCGTCGTTCCAGTTGTCCTGCGCACTCTTCATTGCCAGCGCCACATTCATGTCCGCCGCGTACCGAGTAATTTCGTTGGTGTACAAAAGCTGCTTTTTCATGGGGTGCGCCGGGCAGGTTTGCTCCGCCTTTTCAAAATCCAGCTGATACACAGAAGAAAGGAGCAACGCCAGAAACACCATATCATAATTTAATGTAATCCGCCCGCGCAGACCGTGATGGGTACCAAGGGAATGGCAGATTCCACAGTAGATTCCCTGATACAGCCGCCGATCCGCATCGCTGAGCCGCTCCGGATTTGCAATCACGTATCCGAACATGCCATCCCTCCTTTCTCTTTATGTCTGCTGACCTGTGCACCTTCGGATGACGTCCTCCAATGCATCACATGCACCGCTGAGCTGCTGCACATCCTTACTTTTCATTGCAGAGCGCACGCGTTTCTCGGCCTCCCGCAGCTCCGCTTTCTGCTCCCGGGGCAGCTTTTTCAGCCCGGCCGCCGCCGCAAGAAGCTCCTCCGCCCGGATTCTGCTGTCACCCTGCTCTTTTTTCAGGTAATCCTCCGCCGCATATATGGCCGCATCCCGCATGGCCCGGGCAATTTCATCCTGGCTTAAGTTGGAGGAGGCTTCAATTACGATCTGCTGCTCGTTGCCCGTTCCCAAATCCTTTGCAGATACGTTTACAATTCCGTTTGCATCAATGGAAAAGGTCACCTCAATTTGCGGAACCCCGCGAGGGGCCCGCCGGATTCCGCTGAGGCGGAATCGACCCAGGGATTTATTTCCGGCGGCCATCTCCCGCTCTCCTTGGAGCACGTGGATTTCTACGCTGGTTTGAAAGTTCGCCGCCGTTGTAAAGATCTGACTTTTCTTAATGGGTATCGTAGTGTTTCGTTCAATGATTTTGGAGAAAACACCGCCCATGGTTTCAATGCCCAAAGACAGGGGCGTCACGTCCAAAAGCAGCAACCCCTTCACCGTGCCGCTGAGCACCCCGCTTTGGATAGCGGCGCCCATGGCTACACACTCGTCCGGGTTGATTCCTTTGAAGGGTTCCCTTCCCGTAAGAGAACGAACATAATCCTGCACGGCAGGGATTCGGGTAGACCCGCCTACCAAAATCACCTTGCCGATTTCCTCTTTGGAAATCCCCGCATCCGCCATTGCCTGGCGGACAGGACCGCCCGTGGCCTCCACCAGATGATGGGTCAATTCATTGAACGTCTGGCGGGTAATGGTCATTTCCAAATTCAGCGGGCCGTTTTTGCTGTTGGAGATGAAAGGAAGCAAAACGGTAGACGCTGTCATCACAGACAGCTCCTTCTTTGCCTTCTCCGCCGCCTCCTGCACTCGCTGCATAGCGGCGCTGTCCCGGCGCAGATCCACCTTCTGCTGCTTCTTAAATTCCTTTACGATATACTCCACCAAACATGCGTCAAAATCATCCCCACCCAAACGGTTGTTGCCGCCTGTGGCCTGCACCTCGATAATTCCTTCTGAAATGGACAAAATAGACACGTCAAAGGTACCGCCGCCCAAATCATACACCATTACCTTTTTTGCTTCTTCTTTATCTACGCCGTAAGCCAGTGCCGCAGCGGTGGGCTCGTTGATAATACGGTGCACCGTCAGACCGGCAATTTTTCCCGCATCCTTGGTTGCTTGCCGCTGGGCGTCGGTAAAATATGCGGGGACGGTAATTACGGCGT
>JAGZAC010000164.1 GCA_018370615.1 Clostridiales bacterium | reverse complement strand
GATTTTATTTACACCTATCCCAAGGTGAGCGACGTGCAGGTGATTGGCGTACCCGATAAGGACTACGGAGAAGAAATCATGGCATGCGTCATTTTGAAAGAGGGGGAGACGGCAACGGAAGACGAAATCAAAACATATGTCCGGGAGCATATGGCAAAGCACAAAACACCCCGGTATGTTGCTTTTGTAGATTCCTTCCCTATGAACGCGGCAGGAAAAATCCTCAAATACAAGATGCGCGAGGATGCGGTAAAGATGCTGAATCTCACGGACGCAAGCAAAATTGTCACTGCGTAATTTTATAAAAAGACCCTGTCACAAATTGTGACAGGGTTCTTTTCATTATGATTTTTTGCTTTTACATCCCAAATATGTAAGAAGTGCGCCGGCAAATATTCCAAATGCAATTATAAACAATCCCAGGCCCCCAAACACAGTACCGCAGTTGTTGTAAAAAAATTCCGCTACAGTATTGCCGGAGACAGAAGAAAGTGTCGACATACTATCTGCGCCAAGCAGGATTTGTATGCCGCCCAGAAGGCAAAAAATGAAGGTGAGCCCGGCTGCAATAAAGAAAATCACAGAAATTGCATTGCTGTTTTTCTTTTTGGGAGCAGGGGAAGATACTTCTGGTTTCGCAAGCTGATTGTTGCATTCCCTGCAAAAGGTTTGTCCCTCCGGAACTTCTTTCCCGCATAGTCCGCAAAAAGCCATGTTGCTGTCCTCCTGAATTTACGTACTGAGTTAATTTTACCATAGGTGTTTTTGCATGTCAACCTTGCAATTTTATGGTTTTGGATGTTCTATAATGAGAATGTTGACAATTGGTTCATAATTGTGGTATACTAACCATATGTATGACTTGTTCCATGAGACAAGCCGTTTTCAATGCATGTATTTACCTAGTAAGTTAAGAATATATATGAGAGAGGAATAAATGACATGGCTGACAGCTTTATCATACTAACAGACTCGGGAAGCGATCTTACAAAGGAAATGGCAAGGGAGCTGCAGGTGCAGATTATGCCGCTGCTGTATACCCTGGAGGGAGAAGACCCCAAGCCAGGGGATGAGGTAGATATTAAGGACTTTTATCAGCAGCTGCGGTCGGGAAAGAGTGCGAAAACCTCTGCTGCCAACTATGAGGATCTGATGGGTACATTGGAGCCTATTGCCGCCCAGGGCTCGGATGTGCTGTATATTGCTTTTTCTTCCGGACTCAGCAGTACTGCCGGTACGGCGACGCTTGTGGCAGGAGAGCTTTCGGAAAAGTACCCAGAGCGAAAAATTTATGTGGTAGACTCTCTCTCCGCTTCTCTCGGTCACGGTCTGCTTGTATATCTGGCAGCTCGGCAGCGTGCAGAGGGAAAGTCAATTGATGAGGTGCGCGACTATGTAGAAGAGAACAAGCTGCATTTGTGCCATTGGTTCACGGTGGACGATCTCCATCATTTGAAAAGAGGCGGCCGGGTGTCTGCTGCAACGGCGGCTATCGGAACCATGCTGTCCATCAAGCCGGTGCTTCATGTGGATGACGAAGGGCATTTGATCAGTGTTTCCAAGGCACGTGGAAGGAAGGCGTCTCTGGCGGCCCTGGTGGAGCAGATGGAGAAGACAGCGATTCATCCGGCCGAGCAGACGGTATTTATCAGTCACGGAGATGCTCCGGAGGACGCTGCACAGATAGCCCAAATGGTGCGTGACAGAATGGGTGTGCAGGATATTCAGATCGGATATATTGGCCCGGTGATCGGTGCCCATTCCGGTCCCGGAACAGTTGCCTTGTTTTTCCTCGGTACCCAGCGCTGAAAATTTGCCTCATAAAAGGAATTCATAAAATGAAAATGAACGGTTCTATGTATCGGGACATGGTGGTTTCTGCTGCATGTTCGCTGGACAATCAGAAAGATACAATCAATAACTTAAATGTTTTTCCTGTGCCGGATGGAGATACGGGCATCAATATGAGTCTGACAATGAGCGGCGTGCGGGGAGATTTTACATCTTTTGAGGGAACGCTCGGGGAATGTGCGCAAAAGGCCGCCAATTTAATGCTGCGGGGCGCCAGAGGAAATTCCGGCGTAATTTTATCTTTGTTCTTTCGTGGAATTGCAAAGGCATGGGTCAATGTGGAAGAAGCCGATTGCAGTGAGATTGTAAAGGGGTTTTCCAGAGGCGTTTCGGAGGCGTATAAGGCGGTGATGAATCCTACGGAGGGAACCATTCTCACCGTTATGCGGGTGATGACGGAAACTGCTGCCCAGGCTGTAGACGAGGAACAAGGTGAAGAGAATTTGCAGCAGTTGTTTGCCTTGATGCTGGATACGGCCCGGGACACGCTGGAAAAAACGCCGGAGCTTTTGCCGATTTTAAAGCAGGCGGGAGTGGTGGCTCCGGCGGGTGCGGCTTTGTTGCGGTGATTGAGGGAATGAAGGCCTATTTGGACGGTAATCCTGTAACCGCGGTGCAGACAGAGTCCAGGCAGAAGGGAACGGCAGATTTTAGCGCGTTTCATACAGAAGATATCCGATATGCGTACTGTACAGAGTGTATTGTGGGAAAAAGCGCCCGGTATGCCGGAGAGAATACGACAGAGGATTTGCACCGCTTTATCATGAAGCTGGGAGACAGCGTAGTATACGTAGACGACAGCGAAGTGATTAAGCTGCACGTGCACACAAATGATCCGGGGCGGGTGCTTACAGAGGCGCTGCGGTATGGAACCCTGGAAACCGTAAAGATTGAAAATATGAAGCAGCAGCACTCTTCTTTGACGGATGCATCCCAGCCGGATGTGGGAACATCAGAGAAAACTCAGGTGGTCCGTCCTGAAAAACCGTATGGATTTGTTACCGTTTGCATGGGGCGGGGCATGGAAGATTTGTTCCGGGATTTAGCCGCAGATAAAATTGTGTGCGGTGGGCAGACGATGAATCCCAGCACAGATGAGATTGTCACTGCTGTGCAGGCAACGCCGGCGGAAACGGTGTTCGTGCTGCCCAACAACAAGAATATTTATATGGTAAGCCAGCAGGCTGCAAAAATTGTAAAAGACCGGCACGTGGTCGTGCTGAACACGACTTCCGTGCCGGAAGGTGTGGCTGCAATGCTTGCCTTTGATCCGGAAGCAGAATGTAAGGCCAATGTTGCAGCGATGGAGACGGCAATTGCCCATGTTACCACCTTGTCCATTACCTACGCCGTGCGGGATACGGAGATTGGAGAAACAGTCATCAAGGAAGGAGAGGTGCTGGGCCTGGTTGATGGAAAGGTCGTTTGCTCTTCCACTGCGAGAGAAGATTGCATACGCAGCTTGCTCGAAAATATTTCAGAGGCAGCAGTGATTACTGTATATTATGGTGAAGGGGTAGAGGATGGCCAGGCACAGGCAGTAACATCCATGCTGCAGGAGCGGTATCCGGATGCGGAAGTGATGGCCCTCTGTGGTGCGCAGCCGGTATACAGCTATATTATTTCTGTTGAATAAGGAAAAACGGACTTCGGTCCGTTTTTTGTATATCCTTTTGCAGAAAGGACCTCCAAGCTGGGATATGATAATTTTCGCAAAAGCTGCGTTTGGCTTTTTAATTTTAACAGGATATTGCAGTTTCTTTTCGTACAACCACATATTTTAATTCTGCTAAGCAGTTCCTTTCCTCAAATTTTATCGCGCTACATTTGCGCTGTATTCCCAAGGCCATGGGCCTTTGACCCAGCTCCAGCAGTTGCAGTCTGTGCCGCCGTGGATGGTCAGAGGACCATATTGGGACTCATATGCCGCGTATGCTTCTTCCAGCAGACGGTTGTATTTGTTGTAGCACGCGAGGGCTTCCCGGTCTCCGGGATGGGTATCCAAAAACAGATTGACTTCTACCAGTGCAAAACCGTATACCTGAATATCATGCATCAGAGCGTTTCGATCCTTCTTCATCATCAGCGACACCCCTTTCTCGGACAAGCTGTGGGATAGAAGGGAAAATCCAATTCTCTAAACAGGGTCCCCCTGTCAAACCCATCTTCCAGGTCATACAGGTTTCTCCATTCTTGCATAGGAACATAGGCCATGGCGAGGGGCAACCCGGCAAGTTTGTCTTCACCGTGCATTCTGCATTTTTCAGCAGTACGTTTGCCATTTGAAGTCTTGCTGCAGGAACAGTCACTTGTGCGGCCAGTACTTCCGTAGCTGGTGTATGCACCTTTGCGCCGCGGCGCTCCTGTATCCACAGAAACTCCAGATCTGTTTATGGGACAGGAAGTCTGCATACCGCTCCGATACATCGCTGCCGCAGAGGCCGCGGCAGGGGAGGGAGCGGCTTTTTGCATACCATATTTTTGCGCTGGCATGTCTCCTATCTGGCTGAACAGTTCTTCGCCGATACGGTCGCGCGGGGTTCTGTTTTCAGCATTGTAATTCATCTTTTTTACCTTTCTTATTCTGTGCTTTTCTTTTTGCAGAGCGGCAAGCCGCTCTCGATACAGTATATGCTGCCTTCTTTGAACCGTACATGCACAAGTGATAGGTAAAACTCTTGAAAGTGCTATAGTTTTATGGTAAAATAACGAAAGTGTCAAAAGGGAATTCAGAAAGAGAGAAAAGGTGAAAAAAGTAGAAATTTATACAGATGGCTCCTGTAAGAAAAATCCGGGGCCCGGCGGATGGGGTGCAGTTTTGGTTTATGGGAAAAGGGAATTGGAGTTGTCTGGGGGGCAGGCGGATACGACCAACAACCGGATGGAATTGACTGCAGTGATTGAAGCACTAAAGCGCCTGCGGGAACCGT
>JAGZAC010000163.1 GCA_018370615.1 Clostridiales bacterium | reverse complement strand
TTGGGTGGTCTCGCCGACAGTTTCCTCATGTTCCTCTGCCTCGCCGTCTACCTGTTCTGTAGCAGGACGCTCTTCTGTAGTATCCGTCCCGTTTACATCATACAAAACTGTATCGCCGGAAGAGATCTTGGTTACTGTGCCATCCTCTACATAAACTTCGGCAGAGGTGGAGTAATCTTCTCCCCACCATATGCGGTAGTATGTTTCACCAAGTCCGTCAGACATTTGAATAATATTGGAGATTTCCCCCTGAATTCCCGCATCTACCAACAGACCAAAGGCAGTATCCGCCTGCTGGGCATCCAGCTGCATGCTCTCCATCATCGCCTGCACATTTGTATCGTAAAAGGAGTATTCACTGCGGTAATCACTGCTGCGTAGTCCATCATACGCCTCCTCCTCGGAACATCCAAAGAGGCACAGGGCAAGCAAGAGAAAAATCGCCGTCATCTTTTTCATATTGTATTTTTTACCCCTTCAAAATAATATATCCTTATTTTTACCATACCAGCACAATTCATGCAAAGGGTTGAAGCACCGGCCTTCGGGAGCCGGTGATAATATGTGCATAATCACGTTATCTGCTATAAAATATGGTAGCGTAAAAGCAGTCTGTTGTCAACTTTAAAATTCAAAAAAATAAATTCTCCTGAGAAAATTTTGAAAATTATAGACAAACGGCATTTTTCATGTTATAATTAGAAAAAATATGGGCCTGTAACTCAGCTGGGAGAGTACTTGAATGGCATTCAAGAAGTCGCGTGTTCGATCCACGTCAGGTCCACCAAACAAAAAGCATCGCAAGTATTTGCGATGCTTTTTTCTGTTGCAGAAATGGCTGGTCGATACTGACATTAATGACCAGCCGGCTTCTTACCCATCATATCTTTTTCCTCTACAAAATCCGCATGAAGGAATGTACAAAGGATTACTCCCAAGGGAATCAGTGTTGCCCAGATTGCTTTGCCAACAAAAAAATTACATAATACCGTGCCCACCACTGAACCCATTAGGAAAAATAATAACATTTCAAAATGCTGCAGCAGGTTTTTTCTATGAGATTTATCCTTTGTGTGCAAATGTCTGGCCTCTTTCGCTAGCCCTACTCCGATCTGCCTTATATGGTTTGTGGCAAATGTAGTTGCCATAGGGATTCCCTCCGCCACGCGGAAGGTATTATACTGCATGGATGCAATAAAGTTGATCGCCACCTGAGATATCTGTACCGGCGCCGACTCCGGGACAAACCCCAAGCCCAACACAACAAACATTTCAATCGCGATCAATAGAGTATCCCATCGTATTAGCAGATGGCGCTTGACGGGATTCGGAAGCAGCTCTGATACAAATGCGCCCATAAGATATGCCGAAATGGGAATGAGATAATAAAGCGCTTCGCCCCAGTTTTTTGATCCAAGAGCCATCCCCATCAATACTACATTTCCTGTTTGTGCGTTGCAGAATACATTCCCGCGAAGCAAAAACGTATAAGAACCAAAAAAACCGGCGACAACGATCAACAAATGAAAGACCCACTTTCTCTCACACATGAGAAAGTACGTGCCGCCTTCCCGTCTCGTTTTTTTCACTATAGCGCCCTCCATTCTATTCAAACCAGGCTGTATACTATGAAAATTCTCCATAGCAGCATTTCAGTCGCCAAAGCGGTAAAGAGCCCTTTTGTTATTGTAGCACCAAAAAAACGTCTTTTCAACCAAAACATTTAAAATCCGCCTAGTACCGCCTTCTAAAGACCTGCATTTTGTTGTAGAGGTGTTCGGAAAGTATTTGCAGTGTGCTCAAAAATACGGATGTCAAAGCGTTGAGACCAAGACAAAAGGCACCGCAAGCATTTGCGGTGCCTTTTTACGGAAGCTGACAGGTTGGAATAGGACGTCTAATACCGAATAATATAATAAATCACATAAATCCAGCTGAGCAGGCCATGCAGAATTGCCCAACCAATAGAGTGCCAATGGGTATAAGAGATAATCATCGCAAGTGCGCAGCCAAACCCAATCCCGCCTTTGGAAGCAGAGCTAATGGAAACATTCCCCGCCTTGGATCTTTCATAAAGTAAATCTTCAACGGATATTTCAAAAATTTCGGCCAGCCGCGTCACTGTTTCAATATCCGGATGCGTTTTCCCGGTTTCCCAGTTGGAAATCGCCTGCCTTGTCACATTGAGTCTCTCAGCCAGCTGATCCTGTGTAAGACCTTTTTTCGTTCTCTGACGTCTAATATTCTTTCCGATGATATTCATAACGCTGCCCTCCTTTTATTGCATTATAGCAAACACACATGAAAAAGTCACGCAATAAAATGTTGCAATGGGTAAAATACAAAATAATCATCATTTTTTAATCATGTTATAAGGTATTGCAGTAAATTTATTTACTAATTTCGGCAGAAAAGAATTTTCATATCTCTAATTCTGAAAAACGAAAAACGCTACAGGCCTTATTGGTCTATAGCGTTTCTAATTTTCAGAATACCACCTCCGTATTCAAAAATATAATTCTTTCATTTGATTTTTCGTAAAACAAATCTTTCAATTTAATAAATAAATAGAAAAATTCAAATATCCTGCAAAGGTTACCCATAATAGGTATGGCAGCATCAGATATCCGGACAATTTGGAAATTTGATGGAACAAAATACTTGTTGCAAAAATCAACAGCCACAAAATAACCAGCCAGATAAACGCAAACAGGTATGACTGCATGTTAAAAAAGAGACTCGACCAGAAGAAATTGAAAAAAAGCTGGACGCCGTATATTGTCAGGGCGGTCTGATTTGGTTTCCCAGAGGTCAGCACGAGATAAGACGCAATTCCCATAAGGATATACAAAATCGTCCATACAACAGGAAACAACCATCCCGGCGGGGACAAAGGCGGTTTGTTGAGCATCTGAAACAATTCCATACCATTACGGGTAAGCAGCGCGGAAAGCCCGCCGACAGCCAGCGGTATTGCAACGCAAATAAGTAGCTTTTTCCATTGTATTTTCAAATTTATCACCCCTGGGCTTATTGTATGCCACTTGTCTCTCTGCAATTCCAAGACAATGAAGCTCACTGCTATTTTATTCTCAAAAAGAAAAAGACTCAGAGAGGAATTTCCCTGGGTCTTTTTTGCTGTAATAATGTAGAATAGATGTCATCCATTTGCTTACCGCAATCGTTAACAGTATTAGAAAGTTAAATGCTTTATTGATGACATATGAAATTGGTGTTTATGCAAAGACAAGTTGTCAAAGTCTGTGCAGTAAAACAACAAGAAATGATAAGGAATACTAAAAGAACTTTGTCCTGCGATTTTTCCTTCCAAGTATCATTAACATACCTCCGGACAACAGCGCCAGAGAAAGCCACAGCCGTAAATTGCTCCCGTCACCCGTGGGCGGGCTGGTGCCCGGATCGCCTGGCTCAGGCGTTGTATGGGGTTGGTAGGTGTTAATCAGATCATACCCTTCCACAATCTTTTCATAATCCTCCACATCGGCTTCGTCCACTGTATAAAGAATCTCTTCTCCCGCAGCGTTATACTTGGGCAGTTCAAAGCGGTAACGCCAGCCGTCTTTTTCTGTCACCTGTCGCTGCAAAACGATTTCTCCGTCCCCATATATCAGTACCACAATGGAGGTTGGGCGCTCCTCCTCCGGATTATCGCCGTGGTACCATGTCTTCTGCCCTTCGATCACAATCGTATCCTGCGGCGGGAGCGCTCCGTCATATCGGTTGACAAATTCAATCCGGTCTGTAGACTCCTCCCCCTTGGATATCTCCGTATCGGCCGTCAATCTGCCGTCTTTTTCCGTGACTGTCACCGTCACGGTGTATACCGACGTATCATAAAGCCATCCCTGCTGACTGTCTGCTGTTTCTGTTACCGTATATACGTAGGTCCCGGGCTGGGTATATCGAATTTCTCCCGGATGCAGCTCACCACTTCCTGTCAAAGACAACGTAAAGAAGCTGTTTTCAACCCCCTCCGGCATTGGCGCGTTATCCTTGGCGGTAATGCAGAAAGTAAAGCGTTGTGTGGGCGGCGCTTCCCCCTCCACTGTTTTGAAAATGGACGGAAACGCAGCTACTGCCGGGGGAATATAAATGTTGACGATGTCAAATCCGTCATATTCAGGGCGGAAACTCTCCAGAGCTTTTTCCTCCAACGTATAAATAATTTCGTTTCCCTCGGCGTCGTATTTCGGTACAGTAAAACTGTAAAGCCATCTGCCGTCCGCATCCGGTGTTACCTCTGCTTGCATTACCACACGGTCCCCATCCTTGAGAAAAACGGTAATAAATTCCGGCAGGGCCGCCTGTTCCAGGTCATCTCCCTTCCAGGTCTTTTCTCCGGATATTTCCTTTGTCACCGTGCCGGCGAAGGTATTGGTCACCGTAACCTCAATGTCCTCCGTTCCCGCCGTTCCGAAGCCTTCCGCTATCGTTTGGTGGTAACCTTCGGTGGTATAGTCCTTTTCGCGGATCTCATAAGCATCCCCTGGCATCAGCGTAAATTCTTTGCTCTCTCCCGGCCGCAGGGTAAAATCCTCTGAAACGCCGCCCAAAATCAGGGTCATCTCAAATTCCTTTTCCAGATCGGAAGCGGGATATTCCCCGTCCAGCCGTTTTGTGACCGTAAGTTTTACCGGCGTTTCCGGCGGCTTATCCGGAGAATAGACATTGATAAAATTCGCTTCCGACATTTCTGTTTCGATGGTTCCCCAATGTCCGGCAGAGGAAGTGATATAACCTTCCTCCGCCTGCTCGGTTACGGTGTAGGTCACTCCTGTGGGA
>JAGZAC010000162.1 GCA_018370615.1 Clostridiales bacterium | reverse complement strand
GGCTCATTACGTCGTGGCGCACCTCTTTTTCGCGAGCTTTTGCAACATCATAATTAATATCTGTCACATGTGCTTTTAACTCCTCAATCTGCTCGTCTGTGATACGTGGATTTCCATCTGCATCCTTTAAGCCAAGTTCTTTCTCGGTTTCTGCTAATGCAATCCATAATTTTCTCCAAGTCTGAAATTTCATATCCGGCGAGAAAATAAACTGCATTTCTTTGCTGGCGTATCTCTCCGACAACGGGCTTACATATCTGTCTGTACTCATATTCTTTCTTTCCTTTCTCTATCCTTTTATAAAATAGTGCCAGGGCTTTTCCTTAACACCTATTTACGGTTCAAAACTTCCACGAATATCTTCGGTTGGCGGCTCTACCGGGTAATTTCCGGAGAAGCACGCATCACAGTAACCGGTGTCTCCCTCAATCAATTCCGGCAGTCTCTCGCCATCTAAGTAACCAAGCGAATCCGCTCCAATCAACTCACAAATCTGGGATACCGTGTGGTCATGTGCAATCAGCTGGTCGCAGCTTGGCACGTCGGTTCCAAAATAGCATGGAAACAAAAATGGTGGCGAACTGATTCTTACATGCACCTCAGTCGCTCCGGCATCTTTGAGCATTTTTACAATGTGGCCGCTCGTCGTACCGCGCACAATCGAATCATCGACCATCACAACACGCTTGCCACTAACCACTTCTTTCAAGGCATTCAATTTAATGTTTACACTGGACTCACGGGCAGACTGTTTGGGTTTAATAAACGTTCTTCCCACATAACTATTCTTGATAAAACCAACACCATACGGAATATTTGACTCTAGGGCAAATCCCATCGCAGCCGCATTTCCGGAATCCGGCACTCCAATGACAATATCCGCTTCTGCCGGATGCATCTGGGCAAGAATTTTCCCTGCCATAATACGCGAATTATAAACACTCACGCCATCCACATAACTGTCCGGTCTTGCAAAATAAATATATTCAAAAATACATCTTGCCGGTTTTACCGTGCAGAGACTTTCATCCGATGTAATACCGTTTTTGTCTAACATGACAATTTCCCCCGGTTTTACATCTCGGACAAATGTTGCACCAACAGCATCGAGTGCACAGGTTTCGCTGGCAAGCAGATAACTGTTATCCCGTTTTCCAATCACCAGAGGGCGAAAACCAAATGGGTCGCGGGCACCAATCAATTTTCTCGGACTGGAAATCACAAGTGAATACGCACCTTTTAATTTCTTCATCGCATTTTTCACAGCTTCTTCTACCGTACCCGTTTTCAAACGCTCTCTCGCAATGTGGTACGCAATAACTTCCGAATCAATGGTCGTCTGGAAAATAGCTCCTGTGTATTCCAGTTCTTTGCGGAGTTCCGGCGCATTTACCAGATTTCCGTTATGCGCTAGCATAAGAATACCTTTGACATAATTTAATACTAACGGCTGTACATTCTGTCCATTGCTCGCACCTGCCGTCGAGTAGCGGACATGTCCAACCCCGATATTTCCTTTGAGTTTTTCAAGTTTTTCAGAATCAAAGACTTCATTGACAAGTCCCATGCCTTTTGAAGACAATACTTTTCCTTTCGGTCCTTTTGTATCGCTGACCGCAATACCACAGCTTTCCTGACCTCTGTGCTGCAAAGCGAAAAGTCCATAGTAAATTGTGGAGGCAACATCACCGCCATCCAAATCATAGACACCGAAAACACCACACTCTTCATGCAGTCCATCGTAATAAGTTTCATCAACCTGTGAGTTCATTTCAAGTCCTTCCTTTTGCTGTTTATTCTAACACAAGTATGCCCCTTTGAATCTTATTCTGTAAGATCCGCCGGACGGATGTGTTAATCACTTTTTCATCAATCCTGCCTTCCTCCACGGCAGTAATTAAAGCCTCATAGCACTCCTTGAAATTCCCCGGCAGGACGATTAAATCGCATCCTGCTTTTACCGCTTCCACTACGGCAAATTCATTTGTATAATTGTTCTCTATCACATTATCATTGAGTGGGCTTGTCATAACAATTCCATCAAATCCGAGTTCTTCCCGTAAAAGTTTCGTCACAATATCCTGCGACATAAATGCCGGTACTTTTTTCACCGTCAACTTACTGTATGCGACATTGCTCACCATCACGCAGTCAGCACCTGCCTGAATTCCGCTCGCATACGGCACAAAATTCGTATCACGTATCGTCATCAGACTGTCTGTATTTTCGGCAATTGACTCTGTCACATCCGCAGAAACATTACCAATTCCCGGAAAAGTCTTAAGCGTCACGGAAAGTCCGCCCTCGCGCATGCCACTTACAAAATCATCCAACAAATCTGCCACGCCATCCGCATCACTTCCCAGGCAGCGCATTGCATACGACGGATTTTGGTCACTTGCCAAATCCGCCACCGGCGCCAGATTCAGATTTATACCGATTTTCGTCAATTCTCCGGCAATCGTTTTCCCCGATTCATAAATCTGGTTTGCCGTCATATTTTGTCCCATTTCTTTTGGGGCAACATAACCGGTATCTTTTAAATCCTCAACTTTGGCAGAAATGGAATTTTCTCCACCGCCGTCTTCCTCTACGGCAACGTAAAGCGCACTTCCTGATACAACGCTCGCCTGTAAATTCTGCACGAGTTTTTTCGTCTGCTTCTGCGACTTAATATTTTCCTTCGTAAGATAGACGCCACCCAGGTGATAATCAATAATTGCCTGTTTCATGCTGTCCGTCGCCTTATAAGCGGTTCCATCCACCGATGGTGATGCATCTAACTGCAGTAAATCCACCAAAAACATCTGTCCTACTTTTTGTTCAATTGTCATTGTTTTTACAATCTTCTCTGCCTCTGAAAAAGCCTCATCCTCTGAAATCAACGGCGTAACGCTCGCTGTTGCAGACGGTGTACTCGTACTTTCGCCGGCTTTCTTCTCAACCTCTTTGTCCGTACCGCACGAGCACAGAAGCAAAACAAGGCTCAGCATAATCCCCATCCACTGATATCGTTTCATCGTCGTGAATCCCTCTTTTTCATTTTATCTTTTTTTCTCTCACTATCTAACGCAAAAAAGCCATATTATCACTAATCATAATGCTGTCAATATTATAGTATATTCTCTGTCTATATGCAAATAAAATATTTCCGTCTTTTTTTTCATTTTTTTGTGTAAATCACCCAAGCCACCCTGCATAGGATAACAGTGTAAATGAAATTTAGGAGGCAAACCTATGAGTGATTTGTCAGCAACAAACTGTGGCGGAGGATGCTCCTGCAACGAGAACAATTCTTCCTGCTGCTGGATTATTATCCTTTTACTTCTTTGCTGCGGCGGCTGTGGTAACGGCTTTGGCGGCGGCATGGGCGGTGATTGCAGCTGCATCATTTGGATTCTCATTATCCTCTGCTGCATATTGGCGCCTATTATTTCTCCCTATTCTCCTACAGAGCAGAACCTGGATGAGTCTTTGGTCAATCCCAATGCGCAGCATCTTTTGGGTACCGATAAGTTGGGCCGCGATCTGTTGACCCGTCTGTTCTACGGCGGCCGGACCACCTTACTGGGTGCTTTGGGGGTGGTGGCTGTGTCGGTGGTGATCGGAGTGCCGTTAGGGCTAATGTCCGGTTATTACGGCGGCAAGGCGGACGCGGTCATCGGCCGGATATGCGATGTGCTGCTGGCCTTTCCTTCGTTGTTGCTGGCATTTATCTTTGTAGCGGGATTTGGGCGCGGTTTAGGAAACGCGATTTTGGCGTTGGGCATCGTATACGTGCCGATGCTGGTGCGTTTGGTACGTTCGCTGACCCTGGTGGAAAAAAATAAAACCTATGTGGAAGCGGCAAAATCCATTGGCTTTTCTGATTTCAACATCATGTTTGTCCAGATCTTTCCCAATTGTATTTCTACCATCACAGTGCAGATTACTTTGGACATTGCCTATGCCATTTTGGATTTGGCAGCGTTGAGCTTTCTGGGCCTTGGAGTACAGCCCCCCACTGCAGACTGGGGCGCGATGCTGGACGAAGGCCGCAACTTTCTGCTACAGAGCCCGTTGCTTGCCCTTGCTCCAGGTGCGGCCATTGTGGTAACGGTGGTGGCGCTGAATATCTTCAGCGACGGAATCCATCAATATCTGGAACCCCTTCAGCGGAAACTCCCCTCCTTTCAAAAGCTGGCAAAGCAAAAGGCAAAGGGGGCGGCCAAAGCATGAGCGAATCACTGCTGTGTATTCACGATTTAAAAGTAGACCTGATGTCCACCCGAGGGGTGGTTCACGCCCTGGATGGAGTGGAGCTGTCGGTAGGAAGAGGCGAGATACACGGCCTGGTGGGGGAAAGCGGATGCGGCAAGAGTATGACCTCCAAATCGATCCTTCGGCTTCATGATAAACGCCGAAGCCAGATGAGCGGTCAGATTGTCTTTGATGGCGCCGACCTCCTTCGCCTGTCGGAAAAGGAGATGCGGCAGCTGCGGGGAAGCCGCATTTCCATGATATTTCAGGACCCTATGACTTCTTTGAACCCTCTGCTTACTATTGGCCGGCAGATCAGCGAAGGCTTTTGGAATCACGGGCGCTGTTCCAAAGAAGAGGCCCGAAAGCGAACCCTGGAACTGCTGGAAAAGGTGGGGATTGACCCGCCGGAAAAGCGGATTGACCAGTATCCTTTTGAACTCAGCGGCGGCTTGCAGCAGCGGGTGATGATTGCAATTGCCATTTCTTTAAATCCGGAGCTGTTGATTGCGGACGAGCCCACCACCGCTCTGGATGTAACCATCCAGGCTCAGATTTTGGAGCTGCTTAAGACCCTGCAAAAGGATAT
>JAGZAC010000161.1 GCA_018370615.1 Clostridiales bacterium | reverse complement strand
AACCCTAACCAAAAGCCTGCCAGGATTTATATGGAAGACGGAAGCGAGCTGCCCATTGAAATTTTGAATGGCAAGCCGGGATATATCAATTTTCTGGATGCCTTCAACAGCTGGCAGCTTGTAAAGGAAATCAAGGAAGCCCTGGGCATGCCTGCGGCTACCTCCTTTAAGCATGTAAGTCCCACTTCCGCCGCAGTGGGAATTCCCCTGCCGCTTTCTTTGAAAAAGGCATGCTTCGTAGATGACATAGAGGGACTGGACGACTCTCCCCTGGCGTGCGCATACGCAAGGGCCAGGGGTACAGACCGTATGTCCTCCTTTGGGGACTGGATCGCGCTGAGCGACGTGTGCGACGTGACCACGGCGCGCTTGATCAAGCGGGAGGTATCCGATGGGATTATCGCGCCCGGATATGAACCGGAAGCGCTGGAGCTTTTGCGTTCCAAAAAGAAGGGGAACTATAATATTGTAAAGATCGATCCAAACTACGTACCGGCAGAAAAAGAGAAAAAGCAGGTATTTGGAATTACCTTTGAGCAGGGAAGAAACAACTTTGCCATTGACGAAGCGCTTCTTTCCAACATTGTAACAGAAAATAAAACCCTTCCCGATGCAGGAAAGCGGGATCTCATTATTGCGCTCATTACGCTGAAATATACCCAGTCCAATTCTGTCTGCTATGCAGTGGATGGACAGGCTATTGGTGTAGGCGCCGGGCAGCAGTCCCGGATTCACTGTACCCGTCTTGCCGGACAGAAAGCAGATATCTGGCATCTGCGTCAGCATCCCAAGGTGCTGGAACTGCCATTCTTGGATTCAGTGCCCCGTGCCGTGCGGGACAACACCATCGATGTGTATATCTCCGACGACAGCGACGATGTGCTGGCGGACGGACAGTGGCAGCAGTTCTTCTCTGTGCAGCCAGAGGTATTTACCGCTCAGGAGAAAAAGGAATACCTGTCAAAAATTCGGGGAGTGGCACTGGGCAGCGACGCCTTCTTCCCCTTTGACGACAATATTATTCGGGCATATCGCAGCGGTGTGTCCTATATCGCTCAACCCGGCGGCAGCGTGCGGGATGACATTGTTATCTCTACCTGCAATAAATATGGAATCACCATGGCGTTTACCGGCATGCGTTTGTTCCATCACTGATTTTACAGATTCCTACCGGACACAGACAGTCCCTGTGTCCGGTTGGTTGCGTTTACGATGAATATGAGAAAGGATATCCGATTTCTATGAATATCTTAGTAGTAGGCGGCGGCGGAAGAGAGCACGCTATCATAAAGAAGCTTCGGGAAAGTTCACGGGTGGAGAAAATCTACGCGCTTCCCGGCAACGGCGGCATTGCGGCAGATGCGGAGTGTGTGGACATTGGTGCAAAGGACATTGACGGCATCACACGCTTTGCGGTGGAAAATCACATTGACTTTGCTGTGGTGGCGCCGGACGATCCGCTGGTCCTCGGTGCAGTCGACAGTCTGGAAGCGGCGGGCATCCCCTGCTTCGGTCCGGACAAGAAGGCGGCTATCATTGAAGGCAGCAAGATTTTTTCAAAGAACCTAATGAAAAAATACAACATCCCCACAGCGGCATACCGCACCTTCACCGATATGGAACAGGCGCTGGAATATGTTCAGACGGCGCCCATGCCTACTGTAATTAAGGCGGACGGTCTGGCATTGGGCAAAGGTGCAGTAATTGTTGAAAATGTCGAAGAGGCGCGGGACACGGTGCGTGCTATGATGGAGGAGAAAATCTTTGGAGAGAGCGGCGCTTCCATTGTGGTGGAGGAATTTCTCACCGGGCCGGAGGTGTCTGTGCTGGCCTTTACTGACGGCGAGACGCTGGTGCCTATGGTATCTTCTATGGATCATAAGCGGGCTCTGGATGGTGACACGGGACTGAATACCGGGGGAATGGGCACGGTGGCGCCCAACCCCTATTATACAGAGACAGTGGCGCAGGAATGTATGGAGACCATTTTCCTTCCCACCATTCGGGCAATGCAGGCGGAGGGACGCCCCTTCAAGGGCTGCTTATATTTTGGTTTGATGCTGACGAAAGACGGGCCCAAGGTGATAGAATACAACTGCCGTTTTGGAGATCCGGAAACCCAGGTGGTGCTCCCGCTGCTTGAAACAGATCTGCTCACCATAATGGAAGCAGTTCACGACGGAACACTTTCCCAGGTGCAGGTAAATTTTGCACAGGAATGCGCGTGCTGTGTGATTCTGGCGTCCAAGGGATACCCGGGAAAATATGAAACGGGATTTGCCATTACCGTGCCGGAAGACCTAAAAGCGCAGGTATTCTTTGCCGGCGCCAGACTGCAGGACGGAAAGCTCTGCAGTGCCGGCGGACGGGTACTGGGCGTCACCGCACGGGCGGCTACGCTGCAGGAGGCGATCGACCAGGCGTATGCAGCGGCAGATCAAATTACCTTTGACAACGCTTACTGCCGCCGGGACATCGGCCGCAGAGCTCTGCAGGCACTGTCCTGCGACGCACAGTGAATTCCGGAGGAGAAAAGATGGTTTTCAGAATTTATGTAGAAAAGAAAAAGGACGTTGCCGTGGAAAGCACGACTCTTTTGTCAGATGCCCGAGGGTTTTTGGGCATCGACAATCTGACAGGCGTGCGTATTCTGAACCGGTACGATGTGGAAAATATTTCACCGGAGTTGTTTGCAGCGTGCAAGTATACGGTGTTTGCGGAACCGCAGCTGGACATTGTCACTGAAGAAATCTCTGCACCGGCGGGCAGTACGGTGTTTGCAGTGGAATATTTGCCGGGACAGTTTGACCAGCGGGCAGATTCGGCGGCCCAGTGTGTGCAGATTATCTCTCAGGGAGACAAGCCCTTGGTACGTACCGCAAAGGTATATGTGCTGGAAGGGACTCTGACAGAGGCGGACGTACGGGCACTGAAGCAGTATCTTATCAATCCGGTGGAAAGCAGGGAGGCATCGCTGGAACCGGTTTCTACGTTGGAAACCGCTTATGCTGTGCCGGAAGAAGTGGAAACTCTTACCGGATTCACCGCTTTGAATGATACAGAACTTGCGGCATTTGTCGAAAAATACAGTCTTGCCATGGATTTGGACGATATCCGCTTCTGCCGGGATTATTTTGCCGGAGAGCGGCGGGATCCTACCATCACGGAAATTCGCATGATCGACACGTACTGGTCCGATCACTGCAGGCACACGACCTTTCTCACAGAAATTGACCATGTGACCTTTGAAGATGCTGCTCTGGAGGCATTGTACCAGGACTATCTGGAGGTGCGCCGAAGCCTCGGCCGCACCAAGCCCATTTGTCTGATGGACATCGCTACTGTAGCAACCCGGTATCTGAAGGCGCAGGGAAAACTGCCGAATCTGGATGAAAGCGAAGAGATTAACGCATGTACTGTTAAAATCAAGGTACATACAGACAAGGGAGAAGAGGATTTTCTCCTGCTCTTCAAAAACGAAACGCACAATCATCCTACGGAAATTGAGCCTTTCGGCGGCGCCGCAACCTGTATCGGCGGCGCCATCCGGGATCCCCTGTCGGGCCGCTCTTATGTGTATGCGGCTATGCGTGTCACTGGTGCAGCGGATCCTACCCGTCCTATTGCGGATACCATTCCCGGTAAGCTTCCCCAGAAGAAAATTGTCACCACCGCTGCTGCAGGGTATTCTAGCTACGGCAACCAGATTGGCCTTGCCACGGGTCAGGTGGACGAACTATATCACGACGGATACGCCGCAAAGCGTATGGAAATCGGTGCGGTGGTTGCGGCGGCGCCGGCGAAAAACGTACGCAGAGAGCGCCCGGCTCCCGAGGATGTGGTGATCCTGCTGGGAGGGCGGACCGGCCGCGACGGCTGCGGCGGCGCGACGGGCTCCTCCAAATCCCACACCGCGAGCTCTCTGGAAACCTGCGGTGCAGAGGTGCAAAAGGGTAATGCTCCTGAGGAGCGCAAGCTCCAGCGTTTGTTCCGGGATGCGGAAGCCTCCCGTATGATCAAGCGCTGCAATGACTTTGGAGCCGGCGGCGTTTCCGTCGCCATCGGCGAGCTTGCAGACGGACTGGATATTGATTTGAACGCAGTTCCCAAAAAATATGAAGGGCTGGATGGCACAGAGCTGGCCATTTCCGAATCTCAGGAGCGGATGGCTGTTGTGGTAGCTCCCTCAGATGCAAAGCGGTTTATTGCTCTTGCGGAAAAGGAAAATCTGGAGGCAACTGTTGTAGCGACAGTGCAGGCGGAGCCTCGTCTCACTATGCGCTGGAACGGCAGACAGATTGTGAATCTCTCCCGGGAATTTCTGAATTCCAACGGTGCGCCCAAGCATATTGATATTGCGCCTGCCGCGCCTTCTGCATTTGCGAAAGACACTCCCGCAGACTTTGTGTCCGGTATGACGGCGCTGGTACAGGATTTAAACGTGTGTTCCAAGCAGGGACTGTCGGAGCGCTTTGATTCCACGATAGGGGCAGGTACAGTCCTGATGCCCTTCGGCGGCAAATATCAGCGCACGCCCATCCAAGCCATGGTCAACAAGATTTCTCTGGAGCACGGGGACACGGATACCTGCTCTCTGATGGCCTGGGGCGGCAATCCCTATATTTTGGAAAAGGACCCTGCCTCCGGTGCATATTTGGCGGTTGTAGAATCTATATCCAAGCTGATTGCCGCAGGGGCGTCTTTCCAAGATGTATATCCAATTGGATTACTCTGTAGCATCCATAGGCGGAAAAGATTCCATGAGCGGTACCTTTGAAAATATGGATGTACCTCCTACGCTGATTTCCTTCGCGGTTACTACTGAGGCTATCGGCAATATTTTGTCTCCGGAATTCAAGCGTGCCGACAGTACGGTGCTGTGGCTGCGTCCCAGATATAATACGAAGGGAATGCCCTGCCCGCAGGATGTTTTGAAGATTTTTGATGTTGTTTCTGCACTTGCCGAAAATAGACATATCCGCAGTGCATACACACCCGGCTTCGGCGGTGCAGCAGAGGCTGTATTCAAAATGGCCATCGGCAATGGAATCGGCTTCTCCTATGCTGCAGAGACTTCCTTAGAGGAATTGTTTGCCTACCGTTATGGCTCCTTTATCATAGAGCTTGCCGATGACGATGCGGATATTCCGTTTGCGTCTGTTTTGGGCAAAACAACTTTGGAACCGTCCATTGTCTTCAAAGGAGCGTCTGTGGCGCTGGATGTTCTCACGGAAAAGTACGACGGCCGGCTGGAGGAAGTATTCCCGCGGGAAGCAAAGCGTTTCTCGGGAAAGGCTCCCGTATTCCAAAACACAGTGAATACATGGAAAAAGCCTGCTGTATCTGCGGCGCGGCCTACCATGCTGATTCCGGTATTTCCAGGCACAAACTGTGAATATGACTCTGCAAAGGCGATTGAGCGCGCCGGAGGCACTGCCAGAGTGATGGTAATTAACAATCTCAGCGCCCAGGGAATTGCAGAATCTGTGCGCAGCTTTGCCGATGCGGTGCGCCAAGCGCAGGGCATCTTTATTCCCGGCGGATTCTCCGGTGGGGACGAACCGGACGGCAGCGGCAAGTTTATCACCGCATTTTTCCGCAGTGCCGCTGTGCGGGACGCTGTCAGCGAGCTTTTGGAGAAGCGGGATGGACTGATGCTGGGAATCTGCAACGGATTCCAGGCACTGATTAAGCTGGGGTTGGTGCCCTTCGGCAAAATTGTGGATACGGATGACACCTGCCCTACGCTGACCTACAATACCATCGGCCGGCACCAGTCCATGCTGGTGCATACCCGAATCGCATCCAACAAATCTCCCTGGCTCATGAAGGTGCAGGTTGGCGACATACATACGATTCCCATCTCTCACGGGGAAGGGCGGTTTGTGGCGTCGGAGGAGTTGGTGCGCCGTCTTGCAGAAAACGGACAGATTGCCACACAGTATGTAGATCTGGCAGGCAATCCGACGATGGGTACCCCGGAAAATCCCAACGGCTCTGTGTGCGCCATTGAAGGAATTACTTCGCCAGACGGTCGCGTGCTGGGCAAAATGG
>JAGZAC010000160.1 GCA_018370615.1 Clostridiales bacterium | reverse complement strand
ACTGGTGGAAAATGGGGCTGTGTGTGGCGTCCACCGCGTCGGAGCGGTAAACGCGGCCCGGGCAGATGATGCGGATGGGCGGCTTCTGCTTTTCCATCGTGCGAATCTGCATGGGGCTGGTCTGCGTGCGCAGCAGCACGTTTTCGGTGAAATAGAACGTATCCTGGGTGTCCCGGGCCGGGTGGCTCTTGGGCATATTGAGCATTTCAAAATTGTAGTGGTCCAGCTCCACCTCGGGGCCGGAAACGATGTCGAAGCCCATGCCCAGAAAAATTTCCTTCAGCTCGCCCAGCACCTGCTCGAAAGGGTGGCGCTTGCCCTGCGCGGGCGCTTTGCCCGGCAGCGTTACGTCGATTTCCTCCGCGGCCAGGCGCGCGGCGAGCGCCGCGCTTTCCAGCTCTTTGGTGCGGCGCGCGATATCGGCTGTGATGGCCTCGCGCACCTCGTTGGCCAGCGCGCCGACGACGGGCCGTTCCTCGGCGGAAAGCCGGCCCATCTGCTTTAAAATGGCCGTCAGCTCGCCCTTCTTGCCCAGAAAGCGCACGCGCAGTTCGTCCACGGCGGCGGCGTCGGCCGCCTGGGCAATCAGCGCGTCCGCGCTTTGCCGGATGTTTTGCAATGCTTCCTTCATACCGTTCTCTCCTTTGTATGTTTTGCGGGACGAAGCGGAAAAAGAAAAAGCCCCGCCCCTGCGCTTTGACAGGGACGAAGCTTACCTGTTCGTAAACTCCGCGGTACCACCCACGTTTTTGCCGTACGATTGTACAAGAGCAAACACTCTGTTGTTCTGTAACGGGAACACCCGTCTCTGCCTACTAGCCGCAGCTTTCAGCAAAGCCACTCGTGAGTGAACTTCGGCGCGAAACCATCCCCGGGCGCTTGCAGCCTGCGGCGCCCCTCTCTGCAGGAGGACGGAACCTCGCGCGTACTCTCTCAGTCAACATGTTTGACGCATTTATTATACAAGCCTTTGCGCCGGATTGCAAGGCTTTTTTGGCAGAAGGACGCCGGACGCGGGGGAAATGGCGGAGCGGCGGAATGGTATATGATAAAAGAAAATAAAAGGAAAGGGCGCGGTGCAAAAAGGCGTTTGCCGGGGCTGCGTTTGCTGTAAAGCAACAGAACTTTACATAGCTTTTCCCCGGGCATCTCTTTTCCTTTTTTGCATTTTGCAGCGACGGATTTTACATTCCTCCGCTTCCTTTTTGCACGCGGATGGGATATACTGAAACTAGAGCGCAGTGTGGAAGGGAAACGAGGGGGAGCGGCGGATGATCATGGGCATCGGCGTGGAGCTGCATCCCGATAATGTCACGCCGGATGTCCTGCGGACACTGAAAACTGCAGGAGTCACCAAAATCAGCATTGGTATCCAGTCCTTCCAGACGAAGTTCCAGAGTGTTCTTGGCAGAACAAGCGTTGATATTTCTGCCATGAAGCAGGCTCTGTCCGAGGTCCCCTTTGAGACGGTTTCCATGGATTTTATCTTTGCACTGCCGAATCAGACTTTTGAGGATCTGAAGGCCGACGTTGATGCCGCATTCCAGAGCGGCGCGAACCATGTGGCGATCTATCCCTTCATTGATTTTACCTTTACCCCCAGTACCGTGACCACGATGCCCAAAAAGGAAAAGCGGGAGCTGCTGGATGCCATCACCCGATACTGTATGGATCAGGGATACACCCGCAGCTCCATCTGGACTTTTTCCAGCGAGGCCGACGCCAGATACTCCTCCATGACCCGCGATAACTTCCTCGGCTTCGGCTGCTCGGCAACCACTCTGTTGAAAGATCAGTTCAAAATCAACACCTTTTCCGTGGAGGAATACTGTAACCGAATTGCAGAAGAGAAGCTGCCTACCTCTCTGACCCTCCGCTTCACGCTGCGCCAGAGAATGATCTACTACCTGTTCTGGACGGCATACAGCACCAAGGTCGCTGCCGGTGGTTTTGAGAAGTTCTTTGGTGTGCCGCTGAAGAAGATGTACGGTGCGGAACTGAAGCTGGCAAAGCTAATGGGCTTTGTGACTGAGGAGAATGGCGTATACAGTATGACGCTGAAGGGCGCATTCTACTATCACTACTACGAAAACTTTTACACCCTTTCCTACATTGACAAGATGTGGGGAGTCATGAGAAAAGAAGCATTCCCCCAGGAACTGACATTGGGATAAGGAGCGACGATATGAAGAACAGGAAGATTTGTCCCAAGTGCAACAGCACAGACATCATCAAAGTTCCGGGCAAGGCCGGAGCATACGGTGTCGGCAATAACATTCAGACCGGATGGAGCAATTTCTCCGCTGTGCTTGTCCACCGGTATGTTTGCTGCGCCTGCGGCTACTCTGAGGAATGGATCGACAAAGAAGATATTCCCAGATTGAAGGAGAAATATGAAAACGCGTAACAAAGTAAAACTTATCACAACAATTATCTGTATGGTGCTCAGCCTGATTGCCCTATATGCATTTTGTTTTGTCGTTGAAGTGGCTCCGGTTTGGCGTGTCATTCTAATCATCATCGCTTTGGGTTGGGTTGCCTCCGGTGTCTACAACCTAAATGAGTATCGGAAAAGTGAGCGCCGGAACACATAATGCGGAGATTTCTATGACTGGCAAGAAGAAACGAACAATTATACTTGCTATTGCTGCTGTCCTTCTGGCACTCGTCGTTTGGACAGTATGGGGCAATACAGCGTTGGAACTGAATACTTACACGGTTGGCAGTAAAGAGCTGCCGGATGCATTTGACGGCTACCGTATCGCCCATGTTTCAGATCTGCACAATGCTGAGATGGGCGATGGCAACGAAAAGCTTCTTGCTGTGCTCCGGGAGGCCGATCCAGACATCATCGCCATCACCGGGGATCTGATTGACTCCCGTAATACCAACATTGAGGTTGCACTGGCATTTGCGGAGAAAGCTATGAAAATCGCTCCCTGCTATTATGTCACCGGCAATCACGAAGCACGAGTTTCTGAGTGTGCCGAGCTGAAAGCGGGTCTGGAAGCTGCCGGGGTCGTGGTGCTGGAAAATGAACGGGGGGAGATCGAGCTATCCGGCGAGACCATCACCATCCTGGGCGTGGACGATCCCAGCTTTAATACTGATTATCTGTTCGGAGATTCCGCATCAGTAGTCAGTAACACTCTGGCGGAAATTTCAACTGAGGACGATGGGTTTGCTGTTCTGCTCTCCCACCGACCGGAGTTGTTCGATACCTATGTGGCTTGTGGCGTGGATCTGGCTCTTAGCGGCCATGCCCATGGAGGGCAATTCCGACTGCCTTTTGTCGGCGGCCTGGTGGCCCCCAATCAGGGCTTGTTCCCGAAGTATGATTCTGGTTTATACACCGAGGGTAACACGAATATGATCGTCAGCCGAGGCATCGGAAACAGTATTCTGCCGTTCCGTTTCAACAACCGCCCGGAAGTTATTCTGATCGAATTGAAAGCAACCCCGAATTAAGGTTGGAGATGTTGGTATGAAAGAAATAATTATCAGTGCCGATGGAGACAGCGTCGTATATTCTGTGCCCGATGATGTGGCTAACCATCTAAGGAAATATTGTATCGAGTTTTGCGACAAGTGGATGAAAACAAGTCCTCACGCAAAGCGTTATAGAATTAAGGGAGTCTACTGCTATAACGAAGCGGATTTCATTGACTACCTGAATGAGTTTGCTTTCCCAGAGCAGAAGTCTGTATTGGTGAAAAACCTTGGTTGGACCGGTCTTGGGAAAGAACTCCCACCCGAATATCGAAACCATCCTTATTTTAACTTTTGAAGCAGTACCTCAAGGAGGCCACCAATGACCACTTATCAGAAATTTAAGAAACTGAACATCAGGCACTCTGCTATTGGTTTGGAGCAGAGCGATACCGATGTTACCTACTACTGCACTCCCAGAGATGCCGCGATCATCGGCTGGGCCGGTGTGGATGGCATCCACTACTGCACCATCCCGGAGTTTGGTGAGATGATTTTTGCGGTCAGTCCCATGAACTTCGGGGATTGTGTTCACCCCATTGCACACAGCTTCGAGGATCTTCTTCGTCTGTTGCTTTCCTGTGGGAGTATGGATGCACTGGAGCAGTGCTACGCTTGGGATGAGGAGCAGTTTAAGGCATTTCTGATCGACTGTCCTGCAACAGAGGAGCAACAGTCTGTTTTGGATGTACTTCGGACAGAGTTTAGGCTGGTGCCGTTAGAGGACGCCTTTGCCTATGTAAAGAAGCTGCAGGCTGAATTCGACCTATCTCAGATTCCCTATACAGAAGAATACTACGATCCGGATATGAATGCGGCGGCACCTGTTAGGGCAGAAGAATGGAAAGTTACCTATGACGGCGGTTTTTGGAGAAATGAAGGCAACGCAGGCATTGAAATCCCTATCCAAAAATCCTTTTGCTGGGGCGAAGAAAAGTGGTATATCCCTGCCGTGTATGTCTGCGATAAGGGCCTTGTAATCGACTACTGTAAACAGGCTGATCCTGTTCAGGTAAAAGCATTTATTGATAAATGGGATTTGCTGAATGAAGGTAACAATCACTATACCAAAGAGCAACAGGAACAAATTGAGCGAGAGCATCCGTTACACACCAGCTTTAAGGGGCGTGTAACTTTGAATGGGTATAAGCTGCAAAGTGACCACAGCTCCGGATTACCGTGGATTCCGGAAAGCTGTTTGGCTGATGGCTTGCGCCGGGAGACGGAAGCAATACAGATTATGGAACACTATGGCCTGGATGTTAGCCTTGCTTGGTATATGCAGCGGTCAAGCTACCGTTGGGGCGAAGTAAACGGTCTGGATATTCAGTCTCTCACTGTTCGTATGGAGCGGCA
>JAGZAC010000159.1 GCA_018370615.1 Clostridiales bacterium | reverse complement strand
TCGAATGTTTGTGTGGTAACTTCATTCTACCAGAGCCTGCAAGCTATGTCTTCTTTTATGCGGTTTTCAATTTGCGCAATTTATTGTACCTTATCCTCTCCTTTGCGTGAATGACATCTGGCGATTCCGTACAGCTGGGCATACCGCTTCATTTTCACATCATTTCTCTATTTCCCATGCCGGTGTTTCCCCTCCGGCATGGGGGACGCGCACACAAACACGGTCTCCGCGCATACATCACTGTCTTCATGCAGAGCAAATTATGGATCTCCCGCTCACGGGCGGGAGCAGACGCCTTTTATACCCCGCCTGCTGCCGGGGCCCTCCTCCAACATTTGTTTTACATTTTCAGATATTGGAGGAGAAAAAATGTATACAAAGAACAACGGCAGCGGCGAAAACAACGTGATTCAAAACCGCTTTACCGCGTATCTTCTTACAGCGATCCACCGCAAAAAAGCGGCCTATCTGGGTGCCTGCAGCAGGCGCCGAGAAATGGAGCTTCCAACGGACCCGGATGATATCGTTTCCGTCCTGGATGCCATGGTCAATTCGGCTGTGGATGCACCCTTGCCATTCCCGCTGTTTAAAAACGATGCCCTGGAGGAAGCTCTCCAGAAGCTCAGTCAGCGGGACCGCTACATTTTCCTCGCGCATGCACTCTATCAGCGGGACTTTGGGGATCTGGCGTCAGAGTTGGGATTGACCTATCAAGGTGCAGCCACGGCATATCACCGTGCCCGCAAGAAAATCAAGGACACCTTTGGGAGGAACGTCAAATGAGCTTTAAGGACCTGCTGATTCAAGCCAAAGATGGGAGCCACTATGCACAGGAGAAAATTTTTCTTCTTTACCGTCCGCTGTTATTCAAGGAAGCCTGTGTCTATGAGGTCTTTGATGAAGATCTCTTTCAGGAACTCAGTATGACTCTGGTGGATTGCATCAGGCTTTTCCAACTCTAAGGTAATGGAATGGACCCCGCTCCCGGGGTCTGTTCCCTTGCCTTAGACATAAGGGCATCCAGTTCATCGGCTTTGGCACGAACGCGGTTATAAAGCAAAATCACACCATTTTCCAAGGAGTCACATGCGGACATATCCGGAACCCAGCCGGGCATAATCCGCTGTAAAGCCACCAAGATCTACCACCAGCACCTTCGGCTGGCAGCCAGTTTTTTTACCGTCACAACGGCTGCGCACGAACTGTTATCTTCTATTCACGGATTATTTATCGAGCGCGGGAAATTTTTTGCGGTGTCCCATACACAGCTTTGGCATGTATGGGACACTGTGATTACTGATAGAAAGAAAGTGTGCCGTAGTATTTAGATACTGTAGAATCATCTTTGACATACTTGGCAACATCTATAGGACCATATCGCAGCAAAAAGTAATCCAGATCATGTAGCTTTTTGTAAATGTCATTTACAATTTCCATCCTATGGGTTTCTTTTGCCTGTTTTGTCTGATCTATGAGATCCTGAAGTTCGGATTTAAGATCTTCGTTTTGAACAGATGATTTCATTTCTGACAATAGGTCGATAAATCCGTCTGCATCATAGAAATTCGTTGCAACAACGGGCGTTCCATACTTAGCATAGAATTCTTCAAGGGAGAGCTTTTCACGTTTACATACGGCATCTATATCAATACTACCGTCAACTGCCCAACCAATTTGAATTTCTCCGGTCTGATGGAAATAATTCCAGTATAAACTGTTGGGATCTGACAGCTTCTCGAAAAGATTTTCATCCATATACCTTTGTTCCAACCACAAATTTGCAGCCTTAATTACTTCGGTCAATCTTTCTACTTGCTGCTGAGACATCCCTTCGGTTGCTTGTTGGCGTGCTGCAAGAACGTCCTCTTCTGTTGGCACATAATTTTCTGCATGCGCTATGTCTGAGCCCGATTCCTCTGAAACATTTCCATTCGAAACAATGGGTGCCTCAGAATTTGAACATGTCGCATTTTCTTTTTTGTTAGTGATATGAATTACTAAACCCACACAAACAGCCAAGAGAAAAATGAATGTGCACACAGAAAACCAGCTTTTAGAAATATGAAAAAAATGCTTTTTGAGATTGGACATTTTTTCTCCCCCCAAAAAAGTTACGCATCCTTTTTATGGATAATCTACGTCGCAGACTTAAAAAAGATACTTCAGGATTCCAAATCCAAATACTATGGCACGACTTTAATTTATTTCTGGCATCTCTTTGAAGTTACAGAAAAGCGCATTACCAGGTGCCGTACATAGAAATCGAACCGGGAGTAGAACCCACATTGAGGCCGATATCAACAAAACCGTGCTTATAACCGCTCCCGGTGACCGCAACCCACTGTCCATCAGAACTACGCTTGACGTAGTTAATCAGCTTCCAATCCGGATGAGAGTCTCCCATTGCGTCTGTGCGACAAGCAACTTCCATACCGGAGGCAACAGTACCCCAAGAAGAGCCAGATGCAGTATAGACCTCTTCATTTCGGCGGAACTTGAACGTATAGTATTCCGTTCCACCAATAGTTACTGTACTAAACGGGTAATCAATGCAAGAGGACAGGGCTTTCATTGCCTCAGCATTGGAGGAGAAAAGATCATTTCCATTTGCATCCGTGGCATAATAGAAGCCCTGAACAATCCGCCCAGAACTGTTTCGGAAATAGACCTCAACTCCATCCTCCGTATCACCATAGATAAAAACTTCACGATTATAAATGGTACCAATCTGATTGCCCTTATCAACACTGGGCCACCCACTAAAAATAGGCAGATTCTTACCACTTTTGTTAATAGCCATATAATGAGCCATAAATTTATCCTCCTTATTTTTGGAACTACATTCCTCTAATTTTAATTGTGTTTGATGCTATGATATCTGCATTATACTTATTGGAAATGACTAATAGTAATTTAAATACAATCTCCAGCAGCTAACTTTTTTTCTGTAACTTGTAATATGCTGATTCACAATAAGTCACCTCCTTTCTTGTTACATAAGGAGGAGGCTATCCGCAAATGTGTAAATCTCGGGAATTATTTTTATAAAGTCAATTTTTCTCTGGTGCTCTTAACCTAATAAAAACAGGCTAAATATTAGAGGCAAAGCAAGTTACTATTTATTAGACAAATAGCATGAGAAAATGTAACCGCAAATAATTATGAGAAGACAGCGATTCTACACCTCGTCTCTTTATCACCAGGAGAAACGGCGGTTTATTTTGAACAGAATTGAGATAAAGGAACAGGGTCTGTTCCCTTGCCTTAGACATGCCGTATTTTCACAGGTTATCAAACATTTTTAAGGAATCCAGAATCGCAGATACTTCACCGGCACTGCCAAACCAGTTTTCCGACTCCTCCTTTGCCTGTGGAACTTCTGCGGGGCTTATTTCACACGCTTTTTCTGTTCTTTGCGGAACACCGCCGCCGCGCTTTTGTTTGTCCCTTTTTTCCAGAATGGAGACAATGATTTTCTCCAATGTTTCCGGATCGACGGGCAGGACCTGCAGGTTCGGTGTTTCCTTGCAGTTGATGTAGTGCAGAACAGCACTTGCAAGAAATTGCGCTTTGTTCCGCCCCTGCTGGTTGAGCAGGGCAACCACGGTTTGGTGCTGCGGGTCATGTATATTAAAACGGACGGTAAATTTACCGGGATCTTTTTTGTCCGCCATGGTTCTCACCGCTCACCGTGCTGAAGGCGGTACAGATACGCATACCCCTTCGCGTTGGCGTTGATGTCCTCCACAAAGGTTACCTGTCCCACCTTACCGGATGCCTCGATCTGCCGCCGCAGCAAACTGGCTCCGCCTCCAAGGAAAATCACCCTGCCGGACTTGAGCTCCAGCATCCGTTCCCGCAGGCCGCTGAGCAGATCGTTGACGAACTCCTGCGCTTCCTTCTCCACCAGCTCCACGACCTCCGGTGCCACATCACGGTGCTCTCCGCGCAGAATGCAGTCGATCTCGCTCTCGTCCAAAAGAACATCCAGTTCCGCATTGGCTCTGGCACGAACGCGGTTATAAAGCAAGATCACGCCGTTTTCCAAAGAGTCACACGCGGACATATCCGGAACACCATTCCGCAGCCGGACATAATCCGCTGTAAACCCGCCAATATCCACCACCAGCACCTTCGGGCTGGCAGTCAGATTCTTTACCGTCGCAACGGCCGCGGAAAATGACTGCGGAAAGCAGGCTGTATTTTCAATATAAATGGCATACGGTTTGCCGCGGAATTGAAAGGAAATGGCACCCCGCCCATCAAAATAGTTGATAAACCGCTTGGCCTGCACACCGAAATGCGCTGGCGGCAATCCGACCGCCAGTTGAATCCGCATCAGGGTGTCGCTGTACCGTCCCATCGCTTCGATCTCATAGGCAATGGCAAAGAGCGTCAGAATGAAAAAGCGTTCATCCTCCGTCTTATCCCGCCGATAGGGAATACGCTGGTCGGTCAGCGTATAGTATTTCCCCTGATATGCCAGGCAGTCCGTTCCGAATCCCGGCGTGTCGCCCTGGATCAATCCGGATGTGAATGGCTGCGTATGAACGGTTTTGATCTGTTTGTTTCCATGGTCGATTGCAATTAACATAGCTGTGTACCTCCTATACATCTTCTATACGGCTGCAATACGCATAAAAGCAACAAAAAAACTGGGCGGTGAGAAAATTTCTCACTGCCCAGCTTTCTGCTGAAAAGAGGCTCCGCAGGTTTTCTTGAGTGGCTGCGAATACCATTTATGGAATAGCTGTTAAATATTTTCTGAATACGCTCGTTCTTTTACCACAGCTTTATACCGTGCCTTCCAGCGCAGGACCTCAGATGCGTGGACGTTATGGGAACC
>JAGZAC010000158.1 GCA_018370615.1 Clostridiales bacterium | reverse complement strand
CACCGTGTTGCCGGTGGCAATCGCCAGAGGCACCACCCAACCCCAGGGGATCATAGCAGGGAAGTTGAAAGGAATGATGCCCGCCACAACGCCCAGAGGCATCCGGTAGGTAGCGGTATCAAACCCGGTGGTAACCTGCAGAGACGCGTCTCCCTGCATCAGCGTGGGCAGGCTGCAGGCGTGCTCCGTAGGCTCGATCGCCTTCAAGACATCGCCCCGAGCCTCGTCCAGGTTTTTGCCCAATTCCTTGGAACACAGCTCGGTCAGTTCATCCAGATGAGCCAGCAGGACGTTTCTCCACTTAAACATCATTTGAGTACGGGCGCTGAGAGACTTCTGGGACCATGCGGGGAAAGCTGCCTGCGCGGAGGCAATCGCGGAGTCTACCTCATCAACTGTGCAGCAGGGAACCTCGGCAATTACTTCGCCGGTGCTGGAATCAGTAACAGGCATCCACTTCTCGGTTTTGGACTCCCGCCATTCGCCATCTACACAATACTTTTTGCGTTCGATCTGATGCATACCATTTCTCCTTTTGAAATCAAATTTTATTTTCGGCATTTATTTATCGAGTTTTGCAATTCAATATTAGTTTACAATTTCAATTTTGTCAATATGGTTTTTAAAAATAAAAACGGATTTCATTATTTTTAAATAATTGGAAAAGATGCTTGACAGCCCAAGGGATTTGTGCAATCATATTAAATAAAAAACCATAATTGAGGTATCACCATGGCTTATATAAATGAATCTTCTGAAAAAAGCACAAATCAGTCTGTAACAAAGCTAATGCAGCTTTTTGAATACTTGTCTGAGAGCCGTGTTCCGATGCGGCTGCAGGATATCGCTGCTGCGATTGGTGTTTCCCAAGCTACAACATCTCGCTATCTTAATGCCCTTGTTATGGAGGGCTATGTGTTTCAGGATAAAATTGCAAGTCGATACGCCCCAACCTGGAAAATATGTCGCTTAGGGGACGCAACCAAAGTTCACATGAGTCTCCGTACAATCTCAAGCGATGTTATCAATGAGCTGACACAAACCACGGATCTTGGAATTTGTCTGGTTATTGAACAAGGGCTGGAATGTATTTACCTCGATTGCATTTATGATCCCCGATTTTCTCTCATGCGAATTGGGAAACGCACCCCGATGCATGCAGCCAGTTCAGGAAAGATTCTTTTATCCGCATATTCGGAAGCAGTATTGGACCGCTAGATTGAAATGCGGGGATTATCGCCGCTGACTGATCGAACGATCACAAGCAAGGAGGCATTGATAGCAGACTTGGAACAAGTTCGTCAAAAAGGTTACGCCATTGATGACGAGGAGTGCGAAATAGGGCTGCGCTGCATAGCGGTCCCCGTGTACAGCTATCATGAACGGCCAGTGGCTGCTCTGAGCATTTTTGGCGCGGCAGAGCAATTGACCGAAGAACGAATTCAACAGAATGTTCTTCCTATTCTCAAGGAATCGTCCGCAGAAATTTCCATTCGTCTGGGCTCGGATCGTTATAAAGGCAAGCACTAAAAAAGTGAGTTTCCGCAAACTGTCAGCGGAAACTCACTTTTTATGTACTCTATTTGCAACACGCTCTGTTGAAGAGAGCGCTCTTTAATTTTGCTTTATATTTTTCAATGGTAGAAAGGTTGCTTCCGAACTGGTTTTATGGGAAATTCGGAGTTTTTATTTTTATTTTGCATAAATTTTAGCATTTGGCAGATTGCTTTTACAACCAGCCGATCAGACCCGATATGTTGCTATTTTGCCGCAGATTCGGTATAATTGCGCTATACCAACGGAAAATACAAGAATACGAGGAGAACATACAATGAATAAGACTGAATTGATTGCCGCCATGGCTGAGACCAGCGGCCTTTCCAAAAAGGACTGCGATGCCGCTCTGGCCGCGTTCATCACCACAATCGAGACTGCTTTGAAGTCCGGCGAGAAGGTGCAGCTGATCGGCTTCGGCTCCTTTGAGGTCAAAGAGCGGGCCGCCCGCACCGGCCGCAACCCCCGCACCAAGGAGACTGTGGAGATCCCCGCATCCAAGGCTCCCGTATTCAAGGCGGGTCAGGCATTCAAGGACGCGATCCGGTAATGATGGAAGCACGGTCTGGGTTTAGCCCGGGCCGTGCTTTTTGTCGTACAATTGTTCCTGCGTATGCGGCAAAGCATGCCGTGAAGGACTGAGAAGGGAGGGGCGCTCATGAAGGGGCGTCCTCCGTCCATGCGAGATTTAAAATGTATTCCATGCAGATGCAGCCCTCCTCGTCGCAATAGGAGTGCAGGAGATCCGCATGATTAGAAAGCATTCCCATCGCAACCGTGGGCCCCTTGGCAAGCGTGTGGCCATTTGGAATGGAGAACGTGACCGTGGCGGTGGGCATGCCGGCTGCCGACGGGGCCTCCTCCACAGAAAGGGCGGGATCCATGAGGAAGAGCTGCGTACCTAAAGTGGAGAGTGCACGCCACGCAAGGCGCTTGTCGGAGGACAGCTTTTCGACATCCGAGGGGCGGTTCATTCCGCGTCCTCCTTGATCCACATCTTGGAAACGGTGAAGGTGAAGCAGATGCCGCGCTCCGTCTTGTCCGTCTGCACGGTGTCGCAGGCGGAGAACAGGAAGGACAGCGCCTGACGGATGGTAGAGTTGAGCACCACCAGCGGCGTGGGAAATTCCAGCGCCACGGAGGCGGTATCCCGGCTTTCGTGGGGCGGCTGCTCCATCAGGCAGGCGGGCGGGACGAGCCGGGCGATCTTCCGGGTAGCTTCCCGCAGAGCGGTGAACCGGGACATGGCGGTGGGGTCGATCATTTTCACGGCAAATACTCCACAATAAACAATGCTGCACTTCAAAATGCAGATGATTCGCGCAGCACATATATTTTGAAAAGGGGCAAACAAAAAAGGCGGCCGTTGACAAGAACGACCGTCTTTTTGATTGTTTTACACCTTGACGGCGGTGACTAAGATCTCCACCTTGCATTGACCGGCAAGTCCCACATCACCAAAGCAAAGGCGGGCGGGGACGTGTTCAGGGTCAAAATGGCGGATATATTCGGCGTTCATCTCGTCCCGTTCAGCGAAGGTACGAAGCAACACCTCAGTGCGGATCACATGGTTTATGTCGGAGCCGTAGCGCTCCAGCAGGATTTTTAAGTTGTTTAGGATCTGGCGGGTCTCAGCGACCACATCACCGTAGACCATTTCGCCGGAGTCCAGATCTTGGGAGACCAGGCCGGACAGGAACAGGTACTTTCCGTCCACGGTGACTAGATCGGAGTAGGGAGCGGAGTGGTCATCGGTAAAGCGAATGTACTCATTGGGCATAAATGTCACCTCGCTGTAGAATAAAATGTGGAAAGGAGAACGATTTCTCAATCCCATTATTTCACAAATGGTAGAAAAAATCAATGGGGGAACGAAAAAATAAGGCGTTTCACCGAGGTTACCCTTGAAACATGGAAAGGAGGAGGACGTTTTTTTCCCGGACGTCCCGCAGCTCGCTTTTTGTGAATGTCATGGGATGATTGGCCAGTTCATCATCGGACAAAGGCAGCTTTGACAGCAGAATTTTGGTGGCCATAGGGGTCAACGGCTGGTCGGACAGCCCCAGAAACAGCCCCCAGGTGCAGAGTCCTGTACGGAAGGTATGCAGAAGCTCGATAACCAGAGTTTCGATGGGCAGGGTAAGATTACGAAAAGTAAAGTAAGAGGCGATCTCATAAGAGGCTAGAGTGCCGGTATACAGATAGCGGGCGCGCTCCGGGTGGTTGAAATCAGGCACGTTCATGTAGAGGAAGGCCTCCCATGGCTCCCCGTCGGCACTTGGGCAAAAGGTGAGCAGGGAACGGGTCATCTGCCGGGTGCGGCCATCGTAATAATAGGCGTATAGGCGGTTGGCATCGAAAAAGGACAGTTTTGGAGTAACATCCCGCTTCTGAAAGGGAACATCCAATAAGTGAGCTGGTTCCACATCCAGTTCTCGGGAGATATCAGCCAGCGTGTCCACATCGGGTGGTATCTCACCGCTTTCATACTTGTAGACAGTGGCTTTGCTTTTGCCGATGCGCTGAGCCAGCTGCTGTGCGGACATACCGCGCAGCTTACGGAAAGTGCGGATACGCTGTCCGGCGTGTTGTGCCAAGTTTCCCATAAGATATCCCTCCTGTATGGAAGTTGTTTTTTCTGAAGCTTCTTTGCTTGAAAGAGCGCGAGGCGGTTCTCGGTTGAAAACGAGTCAAGTGAAAAAAGTCTCGTTAAAATATATTTTTGTAAAAAATAGCCGAATTAAAGAGATGGAGAACCGCAAATTAAGAATAAATGAACAAAATTATATTGTCAAGAGAAAATTTAAAAAATAGTATATTAAAACGAGAATTTAAGCTGCTTGAAAGTTAAAAAAGTCTCTGGGATAATAAGGGTGAATTAAGAATCCCCTAAAAGTGATCCGCCCAACATTAAACAGGAGGTGAGGTAATGACCCATCAGGAAATCACAAAACTGTTACAGACTGAGATGGTACCGGCGCTAGGCTGTACTGGGCCCACGGCATATGCATTGGCCGCAGCCTGCTGTCGGCCCTATCTGACTGCGGCATCGGAACAAATAAGGATCTATGTCAGTCCTGCGTTTTTGAAAATCGGCTTCGGTGTGGCCACGCCGGGTACTAGCCGCCCTGGCATCCCTATTGCAGTAGCTTTGGGGCTGATCGGCGGAGACCATAAACTGGGTCTTCAGGTACTGGAGCCCGCAACGGCTGAGGATATGAGGGCCGCAGATAAACTGGTCGACAGTGGGATCATCCAGGTCTTGTGTGACTGGGAAAAGAAAGGAGTTTATGTTCGGGCAGAGGTAGAGACGAAGAA
>JAGZAC010000157.1 GCA_018370615.1 Clostridiales bacterium | reverse complement strand
TCTCGTAACAATTACGATATTCTGAAGGCATCCTGCTCTATTCCCATTGTGTGCCGACCATATTCCATCGGCGGTGTCCCTTATTATGATGGAGCCATCAGTGATCCGGTGCCCATTGAAAAGGCCTTTTCCCTGGGATGTGAAAAGGTGGTTTTGATTCTTACAAGACCCAGGGATTTCCTGCGCACACCGGATAAGGATCGGAAGCTGGCGGCAGGGCTTCGTAAAAAATATCCCCTTGCAGCCGCCCGGCTGGAGCAGCGGGCGGAAAGGTACAATGAGGGGATTATCCTTGCCAATCAGTATGAGAGGCAGGGAAAGCTTCTCATTGTCGCGCCAGACGACACCTGCGGCATGGATACCCTGACGCGCAATCCGGAGGCAATGAAGCGTTTTTACGAAAAGGGGCTCCAAGACGGCGGACAAATTGCTGCTTTTGTAAAATGAACGCGAAGAGAGTCATCTTTATTATTGGAACACATGGGGACGTAATTTTGATGGGAGAGAAAGGATTAAGCCATTATGCTGGAATTGAAGAACATTAAAAAGGATTACCCCGCCGGAGGCGAAACGGTGGAGGCACTCAAGGGCATTGACCTGCAGTTTCGCAAAAGCGAATTTGTTTCTATTTTGGGACCGTCCGGTTGCGGAAAGACAACGCTGCTAAACATTATTGGCGGACTGGATCAATACACATCGGGCGATCTGATTATCAATGGGACGTCTACAAAGGATTTTAGAGATCGGGATTGGGACGCCTATCGCAACCATTCGGTGGGTTTTGTTTTTCAAAGCTACAACCTCATTTTCCATCAGACAGTTTTGCAGAATGTGGAGCTGGCGCTGACTCTGTCTGGTGTGTCCAAAACGGAACGCCGGCGACGGGCCAAGGAGGCGCTGGAACGAGTGGGGCTGGGAAACCAGCTCAAAAAGAGGCCCAGTGAAATGTCCGGCGGACAGATGCAGCGGGTGGCTATTGCTAGGGCCATTGTCAATAATCCGGATATTATCCTGGCGGATGAACCTACCGGCGCGCTGGACACCGAAACCAGCCTGCAGGTGATGGAGATCCTCAAGGAGATCTCCAAAGACCGGCTGATAATTATGGTCACTCACAATCCGGAGCTGGCCGAAAGGTATTCCAGCCGCATTGTTCGGATTCTGGACGGCAGAATTACCGACGATTCCACACCCCTTACCGAGGAGGAACTCCGTCAGGAGCGTGCGAAGGAAAAGGAAAGGGCAGAGAAAGAGAAGAAAGCGAAAAAGCCTTCCATGTCCCTCGGCACCTCTTTCGGACTTTCTCTAAAAAATCTAATTACCAAAAAGGGACGCACGGCGTTGACTTCCTTTGCCGGCAGCATTGGCATTATCGGCATCGCACTGATTTATGCCGTATCCCAGGGGACTACTGCCTATATTGATACAATACAGGAAGATACCTTATCCTCCTATCCGATTACGCTGCAGGCGCAGAGTATGGATCTGGGTGCGCTGATGGAGGAATTTATCGGTGCGGCTCAGTCGGAAGGAGAGCACGAAAACGACGCCGTCTACCAAAAGCCCATGGTCTACGACCTGGTCAATGCCCTGAATTCGTCAGACAATATTGAAAACGACCTGCGTTCCTTTAAGAGCTACTTAGAGGAGCGCCGGGCGGATACCGAAAGTGAGGCGGGCCTCCATGAAGCTGTCAGCGGTGTGCAGTATACCTATGACACCGATCTTCTGGTGTATACAGAGAATGTGGACGGAACCATTCTGCGCTCCGACTCCCGCGAACTAATGCAGAATCTGCTGCTGGAGTATTTTGGATTGGACATGTCATCTATGCTGGGGCTCAGCGAGGAATATGGTATGGCGGACAGCATGAGCGTCCTTTCCTCTTTCTCGCCTACCGGAGGCTCTATGGTATTGTGGCAGGAAATGTTGCCAGGGGATAACGGGAAGCTGGTGAATGCACTTTTGGAAAGTCAGTATGACGTGGTTTACGGCTCCTGGCCTACCGAGTACAACGAAATTGTCCTGGTGCTGGATGAGAATAACGAGTTGGACGATATGGCGCTGTATGCGCTGGGGCTGAAGTCTGAGGAAGAAATTGACGCCATTATGGAGGCCGCTCTCAATCAGACAAAGCTGGAGGTGGAAACACAACAGTGGTCCTATGAGGAAATCTGCGATATGGAATTTCGGATGATTTTAAATTCCGATTGCTACACTCTGGACGAAGCCACCGGGTTGTATGTGGATCTTAGGGATACAGACGCCGGGCTGAAATATCTGTATGATAATGGAATCAACCTGAAGGTATCAGGCATTATCCGGCCCAGCGAGGACGCCGTTTCCACCATGCTCAGTGGTTCCATCGGCTATACCAGCGAGCTGACTGAATACGTCATTGAGCAGTCCAAGGATTCCGCAGCCGTGGAGGCCCAGCTGAATAATCCATCTACCGACATTTTCACCGGGCTTCCCTTTCACGAAAGCACTGCAGATCTGACGGATGCACAAAAGGAAGCAGCTTTCCGAAAATACATATCCGGTTTGGATGAAAGCGGTAAAGCCGAAGCTTATGTGCAGATTATGAGTCTTCCCACCCAGGAGCAAGTGGACGCAGCCGTCTCCCAGACGGTGGACTCCATGACTCGGACAGAGATGGAGGAAACGCTGAAGCAGGGCCTCAGCCAGCAGGCCGGACTGAGCGAGGCGGAAATCGAGGAATATATTGTCGCCATGAGCGATGAGGATTTGTCCGAGCTATTTACGCAGATGGCCGAGGCACAGTTCCGCACCCAGTATGCGGCGCAGGTGCAGGCGGAAATGGGCGCTATGAGCACGCAGCAGATGGCGGCCGCCCTGGACATGGCAATGGAAAGCTATACGGCTGAGCAGTATGCCACCTATTATGACGAAATCCTGATTTTCTCCGAATCCAGCTATGAGGACAATCTACGGGAGCTGGGCTATGTGGATTTAGAGGATCCGGCATCCATCAATATTTACGCCTCCTCCTTTGAAAACAAGGAGGTCATCGAACAGGCCATTGCCGATTACAACACGACGGTGGATGACTTGGAACAAATTCAGTACACGGATTATGTAGGACTGATGATGTCCTCCGTCACTTCCATCATCAACGCCATCACCTATGTGCTGATTGCGTTCGTTGCCGTTTCTTTGATTGTTTCCTCTATCATGATCGGCGTCATCACCCTGATTTCGGTACAGGAACGTACAAAGGAAATCGGCATCCTCCGGGCCATCGGCGCCTCCAAGAGAAATGTTTCCTCTATGTTCAATGCGGAAACGCTGATGATTGGATTCACCTCCGGCGCATTGGGAGTGCTTATCACTTACCTGCTGTGTATCCCTGTTAATATGATTCTGCACCATTTTACGGGCATTAGTACACTCAATGCTTTCCTCCCACCCTGGGTAGCCGTGGTGCTGATTCTCATCAGCATGGCGCTGACGCTGTTTTCTGGAATTATTCCTTCCAGAAGTGCAGCGAAAAAAGATCCTGTAGTGGCATTGCGCACGGAATGAATATCGAACTGTTTGCTTTTTGATAAATCACTTGCGTAGACAAAAGCAGATTTTTCACACAGTTTCTGCAGTAGCATAAGATATATTAGAGACAAAGGCGCCTCCCTATAAGGGGCGCCTATTTTTTGGAGGTGCTGTTATGTGCGGAATTGCCGGCTTTTGCCAATTTCATGATGATTTTACTTATGAAGAAAAATACTGGATTAATATTTTGAAGAAAATGCGGGAATCTCTGGCCCATCGGGGAATGGATCAAACTGGAGAATATTTGGATAGGAATATCGGTCTCGCACACACTCGGCTTTCCATCCGAGACTTAGCAGGTGGTGCACAGCCCATGCTGCGGTACGCAGAGGGAAGGGAATATGCAATCGTCTATAATGGAGAGATTTATAATACAGATGCGCTAACGCCTGATTTGAAGCGGCGGGGATACCGCTTTGAGACCACCAGCGATACGGAAGTCATCCTTTATGCTTACATGGCCTATGGACTGGATTTTGCTGACAAACTCAACGGTATATATGCCCTTGCCATTTGGGACGCGGCGGAAAACAGATTGGTGCTCTGCCGGGACCGAGTAGGTGTCAAACCTCTTTTATATACAATGGTAAACCATAGTCTGATCTTTGGCTCGGAGCAGAAAGCACTGTTTTGCCACCCCAATGTATCTCCCGCGGCCGATTTGGACAGCTTTCGGGAGATTTTCGGCATCGGTCCTGCGAGAACCCCGGGATGTGGTGTCTTTAAAGGCATATGCGAAGTAAAGCCCGGGTGCATTCTGGTATTCTCTAACGATGGTTTGCAAGAACACCAATACTGGACGTTAACAGCACAGCCGCATGCCGACAGCTATTCGGATACGGTGGAGAAGGTGTCTTTTCTCCTGCGGGATGCCGTAGAGCGGCAAATGGTATCCGATGTTCCCGTGTGCGCCTTTTTGTCCGGAGGGGTGGACTCCAGTGTAGTGACTGCCATTGCATCCAACTTTTTACAAAGGCAGGGAAAGACGCTGAACACTTTTTCTTTTGATTTTGCACACAATGAGGAGTTTTTTCAGGCCAATTCCTTCCAGCCCACGCGGGACCGGCCCTATGTGGACCAAGTTCTCGCACTTTATCCCCTCAGACACACCTATTTGGAGTGTGACGAGTCTACACTGGCAAATTTGCTGCCGGCGGCGGTAAGAAGCAAGGACCTTCCCGGTATGACGGATGTGGATACATCGCTGATGTATTTTTGCTCCAAGGTAAAAGAGCACAACAAGGTCGCCCTTACCGGAGAGTGTGCCGACGAGATTTTTGGAGGTTATCCTTGGTTTTATAAAAAAGAACTT
>JAGZAC010000156.1 GCA_018370615.1 Clostridiales bacterium | reverse complement strand
TGCGGTCTCCATGGCTACAATAACACTCTCCCCAAACACTTTAAGGTTCAGCCGTCTGTAATACAGCGCGCCAGTAATAAGCACCCAGATATTTGCAATACACGCCGCCTCCGTGGCCGAGCAGAAGCCGGAGAAAATGGCCACTACAATGATAACCGGTGTGAGAACCGCAGGAAGGGTACGTACTGCAATAGCGGACGCCTCTTTTGCCGTATATCGCTTGGTTTCTCTCGGATAATTGCGCTTTCTGCTGAAATAATAAACCAACGCCATTTCGCCCAACCCGATCAAAACGCCTGGTACAATACCGGCGGCAAACATTGCGCCCGTAGGAACGTTTGACATGAGCGAACCATAGACAATCATTGTAATGCTGGGAGGGATAATTGGTCCGATAATGGAGGAAGCGGCTGTTACCGCCACAGAAAACTCCTTGTCATACCCCTCTTTTTCCATGGCCGGCAAAAGCATACCGCCGATAGCGGCAGTATCGGCAACCGCAGAGCCGGACATTGTGGCAAAAAACACCGAGGCCACAATGTTGATCTGTGCCAGCGACCCCCGCATCCGGCCTACCAGCAGTTTGGCCAGGAGGATAATGTCATCCACCAGGCCCAGCCTGGTCATCAGTTCCCCTGCAAGCATAAACAGCGGGACCGCCAGCAGAGCAAAGCTGTTTACGCCCTGGTAGTACTGCTGAAAAATCAGCTCAAGCCCAATTTGCCCCCAGATTCCAGTGGTCAGGATCGCAGCCATGCCCACACCCAAAGCAATGGGCATACCGGAAAACATCAGCGCAAACAGCAGCAGGAACAAATAAACGCCCATATTCATGCTACTACTTTGCCTCCTTTCCTTCCCGGCCGGTCAATCTGAGGATGTCGTGGCAAACCTGGCTGATCATGTGAATCACCATAAACACGCCGCCCAGCAGCACACCAGCAGCCGGCCAAATTAACTGGATGGGGACCGTTGTCCCCACAGAGTTCAGGTAATAGGGAATCAGGTCAATGCCAATCCGGGTAAACAGCACCAAAAACACCAGAGACAGCAAGTGGCCCACAATTTCCGCCACAGTATACGCCTTTCCTTTGAACAGGTTGATGATAAACTCAAATCGGACCAGGTTTTTGTTATGCAGTGCCACACTTCCGCCGATAAATGTGCACCAGATCAGCAGATAGCGGCTTACCTCCTCCGGCCACACAAAAGCCTGCGGCAGCAGCGCCCGGGAAAAAACGCCGATAGCCATGCTCAGCAGAATACCCGTGCCGCCTACCAAAACAATGACCTTTCCCATCTTAGCGCACAAAGTGCTGATCCAGTCAATCCACACCGTTATCCTTGTCATATAATCGCTCCTTTGGAAAGTGTGCCGCTTGTTTAGGCAAAGCTCTGCACGTATTCAATAAAATCATAAGAGATGGACTTGCCCTCACCGACAAACTCGCCCCAAATGGCCTCGGACGCCTCGGTCCAAAGCGCCATCTCCTCGTCAGTCAGCTCCACGATGGTAACTCCCTGCTCTTTCAGCTTTTCATAGGACTCCGCGTTAGCCTCAACAAAAGCCTTGTCCTTCCACACTTCGCATTCGAGTGCACATTCCTGTACAATCTGGAACAGCTCACTGTCCAGACCACCCAGCTTTTCAATAGCCTTCGGCCCAATAAATTTGGCAGAAACCACCCAGGACTGATTAATGGGAGTAATATAGTTCAAAATTTCACCAAAGCTATTAATTTCCAGAGTCTGCACCTGATTATAGGTTGTCTCAACAAGATTCTGCTGCAGTGCGGTATAGACTTCGCCCCAGTCCAGAGAGGTAGAGGACGCTCCCCAGTTGTTAAACAGCGCCAGCTCAATTTCCGAACCGGTAGAACGAACCTTTACACCATTCATATCAGCCGGGACACGGATTTCTTTCTTGGTGGAACCAATTGCACGGGGTTCCCCTGCATCCACATCGAACATCAGCGCAATCCCTCCGGTATCCTCCAGGATCTGCGCATTTACCTCATCCCGGTATTCACTGGTGAACAGTTTACGTACCTGCTCCACAGAACTAAGCACACCGGGCAGGTCTACCCATTCAAGAGCATCGGAAAACTGCACAAAATTTCCGTTGGAACACTTAGCAATATCAACCGTGCCCGCAATGGCAGCCTCGGTAATCGCCTTATCGCCGCCCAACTGGCTGGCCGGATAATACTCCACAACCACACGGCCATCCGTGCGCTCCTCCACCAGATCACAGAACATCTGACCGCCCTGACCAGCCACAGAATCTGCACTGTCTGTATCAGCAAAACGGAGGACAATAGGCTCGTCCGAGGCCGGCTGCCCGGACTCTCCGGCGGGTTGCTGATTTTGACCAGAAGTATTTCCGCATGCAGCCAATCCAAGGGTCATTGCAAGAGCAAGGGTAATAGCAGTCAGTCTCTTTTTCATGTCTCGTTTCCTCCTTAAAATACAAATATCCGCTTTTTCTGCTATATATGGCTAGTTTATGCTTACCAATGTCATTCTACATCATTTTTGCACAGTTTCAAGCAGTCCAAGCGCTTGCTTGCGCGGTTATTTTTGTGTAATTTTGTATATTTTTCCTCTAGCGGTTTCCCAGGTTGACTTTTTTGTAAAAATATTATACTTTAAAGTTACTGCAATTTATCATTTTTGCTGCAATCCGTAATGGGAGTGATTTATATGAGAATGAATCTGCATATCCTGCACGATGCTCTCTCTGAATATAACCCTCTTATTCTAGCCTCTGACAGCCCGGAACTGAATCTCGAGGGAATTCGCTATCTACCCAGCCAGGAGGAACGCTGGAGCACGGAGTATATGTATGCCGTTACCACGCAGGAGCTTATCTCCGCTTACTACCAGACAGATAAACGTTCGCTGACCTTTTTGTGTCAGGGCAATGTAGATCCATCATTTTTGACGGACAAAGGCTGGTCCGCAATTGTTATTTTGGAAAGCTCCAATTACAACGAGGTATTTGACATTGTTCAAAACACATTCAAAGCCTACCGCAAGTGGGAGGAAAAGCTATCGGAAGCAGCTCTGTCCGGCTGCTCCTTTAAAGCCTTCTTGGACATCGCTTCCGCAGTCTTCCACGTACCAATTGTACTTATCAACTGTATCGGACGGTTTGTATTTTCCGCTGGGGATCTCTCTTCTAATTCCCTGGATAACGTGTGGGATTCCTTGCGGTATAAGGGGATATTCCCCCATGACATGTTGAACCCGGAAGAACGACGTTTTCTGAATTCAAATCTGAACAACCGCCATGATCCGTTTACACTTTGGGTATCCGGCCGACAGCAGGAAAACATTGATGTAATTGTGCCTCTTTACAACAAAAGCACCTTGCTTTGCACCATGGTCTTTATAGGGTACAACACCTTCTCCAAGGGACAGCTCTCTCTGATGTACTATCTTCAGCAGCGTATTGAATCGATTTTTGACAAGTTTTCAGACTTCGAATCCCTTGACGCCGCAAGTGCCCATGGTATCATTGATATTAGCAGCGAGTCAGAGGATCCAACTGAGACTATTATGGGGCTGCTGCCGGAACGTTGGAACGGGAAAAAGCAGTTCTCTCTTTTGGTAATTCCCTTTGAACGAGAACGCTATTCCAAAGTGTTTTTAAACGATTTACTTTCCCCTCTCTATGCAATCCTTACGGCTCCGGCTGCATTTATTCATAATAACGAGCTTATTTTTGTAGAGCCGGACGCGCTGGACTCTACAGCTAAGCTTTCTAAAATACGTAAGGCACTTTACAACAACGGGCTGGTAGCCGGTGTCAGCAACTGCTTTCATGATGTCTCCTTTATCCGATGGGCCTATCAACAGTGTAAAATGGCGCTGGATCTGCACTCAACCGCTGGAAATGCAGGCTCGCTTTACTTTTTTCAAGAGCAATATTGTCAATGCTTGTACAAAATCCTGACCCACACGGCCATACCTGAAAGCCTGTGCAATTTTAGTCTGCTGCAACTGGCTCAGAAAAAAGAAAAGCGTGTAATGACTGCTATCCATGATCTGAGAATATTTTTAGCAGCAGGCGGAAACATTTCTCAAGCCGCTGATCTTTTGCAAATTCACAGAAATACCCTCAAAACAAGACTGGAAAAGCTGTCTCGGCTAATCGGCGTGGAATTCTCTGCCCTAAACGAGCAGGAATTTATTTCTTTGTACCTTACCTGTCTGATCATAGATGAGCAAACCAATTAAAAAAGCCCCTCCCCCATGTGAATTTATTACTTCACATGGGGGAGGGGCTTTTTACACTCCAGGTAGCTCAGGCAATAGAATTCCGTTTTTAAATAAAATAGTCGGGATATTGCGCCTGGATCTTTTCTACATCAATCTGATAGCGGTCAAGATGCGCTTCCATCAGTGCCCGTGCTCTGGTGACATTCTTTTGCGCCACAGCCTCCATCAGATCCTGATGGTCCTGGACAATCTTTGTGTTTTTCACTGTAGTAAGTGCCATACTTCGTACTCGGTCAAAGTGTATAGAAATTGTGTCCATCAAAGCATATACCTGAGGCTTCTGCGCAATTTCAAACAACAGGCGGTGAAATTGGTGATCCAAGTCTGTAAGCGTTTCCGCATAGTAGTTCTCCAGATAAAATTGTTGTAGGCGAACATTTTCCTGAAGCATCCTGATAGCTTTTTCGTCCGCCAGCATACAATCCAGCTCAATTACCGCGCACTCCAGCACCCTGCGCATAAACCTGGCTTCTTCTACCATGTGGCAATCAATGAGGGCAATGGCGCTTCCCCGCTGGGGATAGATTTCCACAATTTTCACTTTGGAAAGCTCGATCAGCGCCTCCCGCACAGGTGTGCGGGAAAGCCCCATCTCCGCGGCCAGC
>JAGZAC010000155.1 GCA_018370615.1 Clostridiales bacterium | reverse complement strand
TGGCTTTGAGGTATGCATTGTAGACGGAGTGGCTACGACAGCGCCCATTTACGGAAACGGGAATATATGGGTAGCGGATGGGACCTATGTGCTCTCTGGACACGGAGAAGCAGGGAAGTGGCTGTATGAACATGTACAGAAGGGGACCAAGGTTACCGTGGACACCCAGTTTGGGTTTATCAGTATTGAATAAACAACGGAATAAAAAGAGAGAGGCAGACGCCTCTCTCTTTTGAGGAAAGAAGGTTTTTACAAACAACAATTATATTTGAAAAAGATTGACAAAATTGCTCTATTTTTAGTATAATTGTTTTAAGGTGTATTTGTAATTTTTTAATATTAGGAATAAAATTTTCGGTGAACAGAAAAAAGGGGAATGCATTTAATTTTTATGAGACCTTTTAGTGAAATTACTAAAAGGTATTTTTATAAACAACCCTTCCGCCATGGCTGCGCCATGCCATCTCCCCCTCCCAGGGGAGGCTTGGGTTCATATAGTCCCCCTTGTGTAAAGGGGGATGTCGGCTGTGCCGACAGGGGGATTGTTCAACTGATTACAACCCCTCCGTCAGCTATCGCTGACACCTCCCCTTACACAGGGGAGGCTGAGATGAAAAGGCCCCTTGTGGAGAGGAGCAAAGCATCTCCGGGGCATTGTCCGCAGGATTTTATAGGACGAGCTCCTGGCGGTAAGTAAATTTTGCAAGAAGCTCTTTGGAGGAATACGCATGCTTAGCAAGGTAGAAAAGGATTTTTTGATAGATTTGATTGAAAAGGGAGAAGCGATTCCCGAAGATTTCAAATACAAATTGTTTCCGATTAGTCACAAAGAGTATGAGCTTGCCTATGGCGGCAAAATGCGCAAGGAAGACCTCCTTGCAAATGACGACGGCTCTTTTCCAGTGCCCCTGCAGGTGAAAAAGGTATTTGACGATACGGAGCATCCTGCGTATGATGACGGCTGGCGCAATATGATAGTTTATGGGGACAATCTGCAGTTTTTGAAAACGATATATAAAAATGAAGACCCATTGATTAAGGACAAAGTAAAAGGAAAGGTGAAGCTGATTTATATTGACCCCCCTTTTGCAACTACGGACGAATTTCAAAACAAAGAGGGTGCAAAAGCGTATAACGATAAAAAGGTCGGCGCTGATTTTTTGGAGTTTCTCCGGCGAAGGATGATTGTTGCGCATCAGATTTTAGCAGATGACGGCGTCATGTTTATACACCTTGATCAAAAAATGGTCCATTATGTCAAGGTGATTGCAGATGAAATATTCGGGAAAAACAATTTCCAAAATGAAATTATCTGGAAATATTTTGGCCCCACTTCTACAGATCAGAATTTTCCCCGCAAGCACGATATAATATTGTTTTACTCAAAAACGGGCACGTACTTTTTCAACAGTGCTGCCACGCTGATCGATTACGACGAAAAAGCGGTAAAGCGATATGATAAAACAGATGATATGGGCCGCAGATATAAGATATATTACAATGACGACGGCAGTGAGCGGATTGCATATATGAAGAAAGGCAAACCCACGGAGGTCTTTCATATTCCCTTTGTCCAGGGTACGTCTAAGGAACGCATCGGATACCCTACGCAAAAGCCCGAAAAGCTGATTGCGTTGCTGCTGGAGGCCGCCTCACAGCCGGGGGATCTTGTGATGGATTTCTTCGGCGGCTCCGGAACACTGGCTGCCGTTGCGGAAAAGCTGGGCAGAAAATGGATTATATGCGATATAGGAAAACTGTCGTATTATACGACGCAGAAGAGAATTCTAAAAATAAACTAATCAAAAAACATACACAATAATCGAAGGTATGGAAAGCAGGCGAGGAGCTTTATTTTATGTTCCCTGGGAGAATACGATTTGAGAGCTGCTCTTTTCATGGGATTCAATAAATATAAGGATTTTGTATCCGGGCTGTTCAATATTGACTTGGGGACATTCCAAATCGGGGGGTACACCTTTGAGGGGAAGAAGGACGACAGTCCTGTAATTATTTTTAATTACAGCTTATATAAAGACTCAAATATTGACGATGCCTTTCTCGATGACATTGGAACGCATGTGGGCAGCCGTCTGGGCGGCGGCCGAGTGTACATAGTGGCGCCGTCTACGCGGGTGGATTTCATAACAGACTGTGAAGACAGAAGGGGAATCCGGTACTATTTTTTAAAAATACCATATCAGATGATCAAAGAGCTGCATCAGGAAGAATTTACAAAATTCCGTCAGCCGCGTTCAAAATCCGGAGTCAATGATCTGATAGAAGAGACGAAAGGATTTTCCTTTAACCGAACTCCTGAAGTAAAAAGCAGTATATGCTGTGATGGCGAAAATGTGCTGATTAAAATCAGCGAATTTGTATCGAAGGAGCCTCGTTCCAACAAGTCGACAGAGGAAAAGGCAATGTCCGGATTTGAGCTTTTGTCTGCCGTATTTATAGATAGGCGCTACAACGGCAAGGATTTTGTCATGACGGATGCCTTTTTTGCAGATGAGCTGACAGAAGACGATGGATGCCTATGTATTCCGCTGAAGGCAAATTCTGTCGGGAAAGAAATCATGGTAGTGTACACGGACATTTTCGGAAACGACGAAACGGAACGTTTTCATTTGTAAGGAGAGCATGTATGCAGGAAGTTAAAACTTTCAAACAATCGGAACTGGTATTGAAGGTAAACCGTGTATATGATACCAATGCATTGGACCTGCGTGCCTGGAAGCCGTTTATGGACAGGCTGTGCGGTGACCGTACATATCAAAAGGAAGCGATTGAAAACGCGATTATTTTTCTGGCGTCGGGGCAGTATCAAACGCTGGCGGACCTTGCCGCGTACAATTACTCTATCAATCCGTGTCTGCGGGACAAGTATTCCTCCCAGGACGATTTTATGAATGTCTTGCAGATGCGGGACAGGCTGTATGCCAGCATAGATCTTGCCACCGGCACGGGAAAATCATATGTGATTTACGGAATCGCACAAATCGCCCTTGGATTGGGTCTTGTGAAGCGCGTGCTGGTACTGTGTCCGTCTCTGACCATTGAGAGCGGTCTGACGCAAAAGTTTCAGGCTCTAAGCGGTGACGCCGGAATCAAAGGGACCATTCCCCAGAATGCAGTCTGCAAAAATCCAAGTATTGTAAGTGCAAACCAGACAGTAAAGGCGGGAGACCTTTGTGTTGAAAACATTCATGCCGTATATGAAAATACAGGCTCTTCTATCGAAGACAGCTTTTCCGGCACCGGAGCCGATACCCTTGTCCTCAATGATGAGGCACACCATATTTTCAATAAAATTTCCGGCAGCGACGCTTCTATCAAAAAGTGGAAGGAGTTTTTGCTGAGCGAAAAATACGGATTTCGGTATATGCTTGGCTTTACCGGGACGGCATACATTCAGGATGAATATTTCCCCGATGTTTTATACCGCTATTCCTTGCGCCAGGCGATCGAGGATCGGATCGTCAAAAATATTGACTATGTGAAAGAGGACGAGAGCCGCGGGGACTATGAAAGATTTCAGAAGATTTACCAAAACCACAGGGACAATATAGAGCGGTATCCGCTGGTGAAACCACTGTCCATCCTTGTTACGCGTGACATAGGACATGCAAAAAAACTGTATGCAGATTTTGTGGAGTTTTTAGCCGGACAGGAGAACCGGGAGAAAAAAGACGTGGAGCCCAAGGTGCTGATCGTCACATCGGCTAGAGAACACAAGGGGAACGTTGTAAAATTAAAATATGTAGATGATAGGACGGACCAAACAGAGTGGATCATTTCCGTTTCCATGCTTACAGAAGGCTGGGACGTGAAAAATGTTTTTCAAATTGTCCCCTGGGAGGATAGAGCCTTCAATTCTAAACTGCTGATTGCTCAGGTTTTGGGGAGAGGGCTTCGAATCCCGGAAGCATACCGCTCCCCTCAGCCCCGGGTGACCGTTTTCAACCATAAGGCCTGGAGCAGTAAAATCAAGCGGTTGGTGGATGAAGTACTTGAAATCGAAACGCGCATCCACAGCACAGTGATCACTTCCGGAGCAAGGAGTGCCTATCATTTTTCTGTAAAGAACATCAACTATTCTGTGAAGCAGTCGGAGGAGGAAAAACCGAATACGCCGGGCTCCGTTGACTTTACGCGCTTGGCGAAGGAAGGCATCGCACTGGAATCCCAGTCTGTGGAGGTTGAAAAGGGAACCACCTACGAAACTGTGCTGGACGGGAGCTTCCGGGAACGGAATTATGCCATTCGGAATGTCACGTGGACCATTGATGAGGTGGTCGATAAATTGTTTGAAGAATTTGAACAGCGTGAATGGGAAGGGAAAACCCTGAAGCTGGGGGAAGATGCGTACACGCAGAATTCTCTGCCGCCCCGGGAGGTCATTGAGAACATCATACGACTGTCTATGGAAAAGCGGGGAAGCAAGGGGGAGGAAATTATCGAGGCGAATGTGCATAAGATTCTTTCCGCCTTTACCCCTCTTCTGAGAAAAAACAAAAAATCTGTGTCTTCCAAATCGCTTCCCAACGATGTATTTACGGTAGAAACAAAGGACCTGGCAAAGCAGTCCATGAGCGTCAGTATGCTCCGGCAGGACCGGACTGTTTTCTACAGTAATGACTGGGAAAATGAAATTTTGGATGAGGAGCAGCGCACCATACTTTCAGATGTGCTGGAGGATGAATCTCTTCCAAGGTCGGCTGTCAAGGAAATCGATTACTGCAATTTCAAAACGCCGGTCACGACTGTGTTGACGGCATCAAAACCAGAGCGGCGCTTTGTAGAACAGCTGTGCAAGAGAGAAAACGCCGACCTGCTCACTGCCTGGATAAAATCCCGGGACAAGCACTTTTATGAAATTGAATTTAGCTGCAGGTA
>JAGZAC010000154.1 GCA_018370615.1 Clostridiales bacterium | reverse complement strand
TCATGCCAATTACCAATGCCAATCAGGTGCAGCAGGCCATAAAGCTTTCCGGCTCCTTTATGCCCCAGAGATTCAAAAGCCTTGTGGATAAATTCGGGGCCGACCCCGCAGCCATGAAGCAGGCGGGCATTGCCTATGCTACCGACCAAATCATCGATTTGTATGCAAATGGAATCACCGCCGTTCATGTGTACTCCATGAACAAGCCAGATGTGGCGGCGAAAATTCAAAACAACCTGTCCGATATTTTGGGAAAATGCATTCTGTAATTTTAACAAAAATATGTACACAGCCTCCTTTCTGTGAAAAGGAGGCGCTGCGCTATGCCGGGTGCAGAGATGCTGACGGGGAAACCTTGCATCTGCTGCGGGACTGCATAGATGAAGTAAGTGATAAGCTGGTTTATAGGGTGTGTTATCGGGAACTGCCTGTAATGATAAGAGACGAACTCTGTGATTTTGGCAGCTTTTCCGTGCACTCCCGTCAGCTGGCGAAAAATCTTGACGGGTGTGCGTCTGTGCTTCTTTTTGGAGCAACGGTGGGAGTGGAGATGGACCGGCTGATTGCAAAATACGGCAGAATATCACCGGCGCGGGCGCTGATGCTGCAGGCCATTGGCGCCGAACGGATTGAAGCTTTATGTGATGCTTTTTGCAGAGAATATGCAGAGGAAAACGGCGTGGGCCTTCGGCCCCGCTTCAGCCCGGGCTATGGAGATTTGCCGTTGGAGGTGCAAAAGTCTGTTTTTGCCGTTTTGGACTGCCCAAGAAAAATTGGTCTTAGTCTGAACGACAGCCTTTTGATGTCCCCGTCCAAGTCGGTGACTGCTTTTGCGGGAATTACCGAAAATGAAGGAAACAGTCAAAGTCACAAGTGCGATTCTTGTGAGAACGTAAATTGCAGCTATAGGAGCACACTATGAATTTTAGGGAATATCTCAAAGACAACATCGTATTTTTGGACGGCGGGCTGGGTACACTTTTGCAGCAGCGGGGGCTGGAGCCCGGCGAGGCTCCTGAACGATGGAATCTTACCCACAGGGATATGCTTGTGGATATTCATCGTCAGTATTTTGACGCAGGAAGCAATGTGGTTTGTGCGAACACTTTCGGAGCAAATACGCTGCATTTTGCAGAGGATGCGCTGGAAGAAATCATAAAAGCCGCCCTCGATAACGCGAGAGCGGCAAGAGATGCAAGTATCGGCAAACAAGAGAAATTTATCGCCCTCGATATGGGCCCTTCCGGCAAGCTGCTTAGCCCCCTGGGAGACCTGGATTTTGAGGAAGCCGTTGCGGTATTTGCAAAAACTGTTCGCCTGGGTGTGCAGTATGGCGCGGACCTTGTCATCATTGAGACCATGAACGATTCTTACGAGACAAAGGCGGCGCTGCTTGCTGTGAAGGAAAACAGCACGCTGCCGGTCATTGTTTCCAACGTGTATGGGGAAGATGGAAAGCTGATGACTGGCGCCACTCCCGATGCTATGGTTGCGCTTTTGGAGGGGATGGGCGTGGATGCCCTGGGCGCGAACTGTTCTCTGGGCCCAAGACAACTGCGGGGCGTGGTAGAGGAGCTTCTTCACTGCGCCTCTGTCCCGGTTGTCTTAAAACCCAATGCGGGCCTCCCCAAATCGGTGGACGGAAAAACAGTATATGATGTGACTGCTCGGGATTTTGCCAGAGATGTAGCGGAGCTTGTCAAAAAGGGAGTTCGTGTGGCGGGCGGTTGCTGCGGCACAACGCCTGCCTATATTCAGGAATTGACCGCCGAAGTTTCTGGGTATACGCCTGTTTCCCTGAAGGACAAAGGGAACACTGTTGTATCCTCCTACACCCACGCTGTTTCCTTTGGCAGTGTGCCTGTTTTGATCGGTGAGCGAATCAACCCCACCGGGAAGAAGCGGTTCAAGCAGGCGCTTATGGAAAAGGACATGGATTATATTCTCACCGAAGGCGTCCGGCAGCAGGAGCGTGGGGCAGATATTCTCGATGTCAATGTGGGACTTCCCGACATTGACGAGACTGCAATGCTGCAGGACAGCGTGTGTGCGCTTCAGGCAGTTGTGGACCTGCCCTTGCAGATTGACACGTCTGACCCGGTGGCCATGGAAGCGGCGCTTCGCCGGTACAACGGTAAGGCGATGATCAACTCGGTAAATGGAAAAGCCGACTGCATGAAGTCCATATTTCCACTGGTGCAGAAATATGGCGGCCTGGTAGTGGCGTTGACCCTTGACGAGGGAGGAATCCCGGATACTGCCGATGGCAGGGTGAAGATTGCTGAAAAAATATTGCATACAGCCGCCCAGTATGGCATTGCAAAAAAGGATATCATCTTTGATACTCTTGCCATGACTATAAGCGCCGATACGTCCGCTGCGAAGGTTACCCTTGAAGCACTCCGCCGCATTAGAACCGAGCTTGGATGTCATACCTTGCTGGGTGTTTCCAATATATCCTTCGGTCTGCCCAACAGAGATGCTATCAATGGAACGTTTTTTGCACTGGCGCTGGCAAATGGGCTTTCAGGGGCAATTATGAATCCCTATTCTGCTGATATGATGCGGACCTATTACACTTATAAAGCGCTGATGGACCTTGATAAAAACTGCGAGGAGTATATTGGTGTCGCCGACAGCTTTGCTGCCTTTGCGGCGGCAGCCCCCAGTCTTTCTGCTGAAAAGACAAGTGAGGAGGTTCGGTCTGAGCTGCAGCATGCGATTATCAAAGGATTCAAGGAGAAGGCGGGTGTGGCTGCAGAGAAGCTGCTGAAAACTGTGTCGCCGCTGGATATTGTCAACAATGAAATTATCCCTGCGCTGAACACTGTTGGGATGGGGTTTGAAGACAAGACGGTATATCTGCCCCAGCTCCTGATGAGCGCCGAGGCAGCAAAAAGCGCCTTTGAAAGCATTAAGACCTTTGTTGCGGCGTCTGGAGAAAAGTCCGCCGGGAAGGGCATTTTTGTCATAGCTACCGTTCACGGGGATATTCATGACATCGGTAAGAATATCGTAAAGCTTTTGCTGGAAAACTACGGTTTTGATGTGGTAGACTTGGGGAAGGACGTTCCTCCTGGAGAGATTGTGGAGACGGTTGTCCAGCTGCATGCGCCGCTGGCGGGGTTGAGCGCCCTGATGACAACAACGGTTCCCGCGATGGAGGAGACGATACGGCAGCTGAAGGAAAAGGCGCCGTGGTGCAAAACGGTTGTGGGCGGCGCAGTGCTTACCCAGGAATATGCAAATAAGATTGGTGCGGACAAATATGCGAAGGACGCCATGGAAACGGTCCGTTATGCAGAAGAGGTTATGCTGGCGGAGAAGGACAATCCCTCATCCGCTTCGCGGGAGCTTCCTTTACACAAGGGAGCCTGTACAAACCAAAGCCTCCCCTGTGTAAGGGGAGGTGGCACGGCGTAGCCGTGACGGAAGGGTTGTGAAGAGGACAATCCCTCAGTCAACTTCGTTGACATGCCCCCGGAGTTGCTGCGCACCTCCCCACAAGGGAGCCCATCTAATTCAAGCCTCCCCTGTGGAGGACTTGCGTAGCAAGTCCCGGGGTGGTGGCACGGCACAGCCGTGGCGGAAGGGTTGTACAGAGAACAATCCCTCACCCGCTTCGCGGGAGCTCCCTTTACACAAGGGAGCCTATTTCATTTTAGCCTCCCCTGTGTAAGGGGAGGTGCCGCTTTAGCGGCGGAGGGGTTGTTAAATGATTTACATCCTGTGTTTTTTTGACAACAGAACTGTAAACACCCCGCTCTTCATCGCTTTCAGCAGGGGCCGAAAATGAAGCAATCCCACGCCTATACAACAAATAATTGATAGAATTACCTGCTCTTTTTCTACCAGATAGCATTGGATCAACAAAATAGCCATACTAACGGAAAAACGCAGAACACCCCATTGAATGCGAAGCAGCTTTTGGGAGTGTACTGCTCGGGCGATGAAAATGACCAAGTAGCTGAAAAAGGTCGCAACTGCCGCCCCTATGGCACCCCATGCAGGAATGAGCAGGGCATTGCCGACAATATTGGTAACTGCTCCGGCCACAGTTGTCACCAGTGTGGCCGTGCTGTGCTTTTCTGCCATGTAAACGGAAGAGAAAAAGGAACCGAGGCAGGCGACAGCTGTCCCTAGGATTAGAACAGGTGCATAATGCCATGCTTCATAATAATCCGGGGCGGCTAAAAAACGCATGATGAGTCTGGAGGCGGCCATAAGGACAGAGGCACCGATGAGGGCGCCTGCTTCATAAACGGAAAATACATTGGAAAAGAAACGCTCCTGGGCGGGCTTGGACCTGTTGGACACGATGGAAAGCTGCCAGGCAGATGTGAAAATCCCGGAGACGATCAAAAGAATCATTGAGATTTTATTGGCAATTGCATAGAGACCGGATACATCGCTTCCCATCATGTAGGAGATAAAATAGCGGTCTGAGATATTGATAATCCAGGAGCAAATCGTTGCGGGAATCAGCGGGAGGCAGTAGCGGAACATACTTTTGATAAGTTCGCGCTTCAGTGCTGCGGGGCGGAAATAGCGCCATAGCTTCAAGGCAAAGAAAAGCAGCAGTGCTGATAGACCGTCCGCAATAACATTGGAGAGAATATAGCCTGTGATGCCAAGCCGAAACACTGACAGCAGCAGGATATTGAGTCCAACGACCAGAGCAGTGCATAAGATTCCACTGACAGCGCAGAGTCGGATGCGTCCCAGCGCCTGCGCCATAGAATCGCAGAGAGAATGCAGATTGGCCATGAAGACATAAAGCAGCAGAAAAACCATGTAGTCTGCCATCAGGCCGATATTCTGCAGAAGCGGATAAAACAGCGCAAGGATGCCTTCTCCTGCAACAACGACCAGCAGGCCGGTTGTGAAAATACAGGCCTTGTCTGCTTTCCCATCCAGACCGAAGCGCAATACGGCATTGAAAA
>JAGZAC010000153.1 GCA_018370615.1 Clostridiales bacterium | reverse complement strand
CTCTCTCAGGCATAGTAACTGTAGTAGTACTGCTGCCTGTATCTGCAATTACGTCTGTGTCGCCGCTCCAGCCTGCAAATCGGTAGCCCCAGCCTTGATTCACATAAGAGGAATTGGCACTCAGGGGAATCTCCTGATTAGGTATATACTCGAAGGGCGTCCCGTTGATAGTTGCAATATAGAAAACTGCTGGTTCCCATAGTGAAACATTCACATCCATTTCAAAGCGGGCCGTGCTGCCGGTTTTGTAATAGTAAGTAAAATACAATGGATTTTCCGTAAAGGTCACAATTCCTGTCTGTGGATCCCACTCCCCTGCAGAAACACCGTAATCGCGGCTAATATTTTCCGGGGGGAAAATTTGTCCAAGGTTTACCTTCCAACAGCCAGCGCTGTAAATTATAGGAAGTCTGATATGTTGATTATAGCAGGTCAGTTGGGTCAGCGCCGTACAACCGCCAGCATCCAGTCTTGCCAACTGATTGTTGTTGCATTCCAGTACGGTCAGCGCTGTACAACTGCTTACATCCAGCTCTGTCAGCTGGTTGGTGTCACAGCGCAAAGAAGTTAATGCTATACAACCGCTTACATCCAGTTCTGTCAATTGATTATCGGAACAGTCTAAATAGATCAACGACGAACAACCGCTCACATCCAATTTTGTTAATTGGTCGTTATAACAGCAGTCCAAACGAGTTAGCGCTGAACAACCACTTGCATTCAATTCTGTCAGTTCGTTGCCATAAAAGTCCAAATAGACCAGTGCGCTGCAATTGCTTATGTCAAGCTTTTTCAATTGGTTGTTGCGGCAGTCTAAATAGTCTAGTGCGACACAACCGCTTACATTTAGCTTTGTGAGCTGGTTACTGTAACACTCTAAGTCGGCCAACGCCTTATTATTGCTTACATCTAACTCTGTAAGTTGATTCGCTCCGCACCATAAAAAAAACAATGTGCTGTTATTGCTGACATCCAGCTCTGTCAGCTGGTTGCCGTAGCAGTACAACGAGGTCAGTGATATAAAAAATTCTACTCCCTGTAAAGTTTCGATGGATTTGGAGGAAACATTTATTTGGGAAACATCCCCGCACTCCTGTACAGAAAAATATCCATCTTCTGCACCCGTTAAACCCAACACATATGCTCTAAAATTCTCATCTGGGAAGTTGTTTTCGCAGATATGTAATTCTCCGTTTTCATTCACACAGGCAGGTACGCCGCTGAAGGTGCCCAGCGTATGCCCCTCACAGGCTGCCGACGCGCCCAGGGTCCTGTTTTCTACAATCTCTGTCTGAGTTTCTCCATTCGCATCAGAGGCTGTAATACCAATGCAGAAGATACCAAACAGTATAGCCAGCGCCAGCAATACAACCATTGAGCGTTTTCCGTTCCGTCTCATGGTTTGTGCCCTCCTTCAATTGCAATTCTTTAGATATCTTATTTTCGACAGTGTTTCTCTATCTTTCATCTTACCATAGCGCTGTATTAAAGTCAACATTTTCCTGTATATCGCGTATTTATTCTAAGGCAAACCTGTGTTTCCATAAAAATGCCTGCTTTAAAAGCAGGCATAATGAGATATAAAATTTCAACTCGGCATATTTGCAGATGTTTTTTCCTTACTTGTTCTTTTTATTGGCGTTATGAACCAAGTATGCAGCTATCCCAGCAAGCCAAAGGGCGCCTCCCGCAATCCAGTAATATCCGGCCAGAGCGTTCGTGGTTCCGTAGATCTCCAGCACCCCCCGCACAATGCTTCCCAGGGTAAGCGTGGCTATGCCGGAATGATAGAGATTTCGCGCAAGCGTCCCAGGATATCTCCCTGCACGCAGCAAATGCAGAACGAAAAAAGGAAGCGTGCCCCCAGTTAGGGGGAAAGCAAAGGCATATATCATATAAAAAGAATATACCCCGTGGCTGAAGCGCTCGTATACCGCACCAAAAAGCGCGCAGAACAGAGAAATCAACAGATAGACAAACGACGTTTTTGCCGCCGCCCTTGTATTCTTGTCAGTATCCGATATATACAATATCGCTCACGCTCCTCTCCTGGATGCTCCTACCGTTGGTGGTTGGTTGATTGATAACCTCTCCGTTAAAATACATGGTAGAGGAACCTCCACCGTCCAAATTGTAAGCCGTCTCGGCCCCCAGTGACTGCATAAATTCTGCAAGGGCAAAAAGGGATAGTCCTTTGCTTTCGTCTGTTCTACCGTCAGACACCACAAACAGGTAGTGAAGCTCCTCCACGATTCCGATGGCGGTGCGGGGGTTGCTCGTCATGGCCCTGCCTACCTCTTCGGCTTCCGTTACCAAAACCTGACCATCTGACACAAGTGCCGGACCGAAGGATAAAATCTGCTGCGCGCCACCGGCCAGAAGCTGGTCTGCGGAAACACTTGTCTCAGTAATTATCTCAAAAGAGCCATCTTCATAAATCACCAGATCCTCCTGCCCGCTTGTAGCCGCATTTCGATAAAGGACGCCGTTTCTCAGAACATACCCGTTTTCCTGGCTGCCGTAGTAATCCCCGTTGATCGCCAGAATCGCGCCGGTTTCCTCAGCAATTTCCGAGGTTTTTTCCGTGACATTTCTCCCATAGGAGTCCCTTGCCAGGGCCGTCTGAAGATACTCTGCCGAGGACACCTGTATATCTGCCACATAGATGCTGGTATCATTTTCCCGGTACTCCGTGATAGTAATAGAAATATTGCTGTCCTTATAAAAATTTGCAGTGATCACAGGGGTATCGTCTTCTGCCTCCGTTTCACTTTCGGTATCATCGGCATCCAGGCTTTTAGGCACCGACGTTTCGGCTTCAGGGGGTGCCGCCTGATACACACGGGCGATGACAAAGGTATCCATCAGCACGTAGACTGTAAAGGCAGTTAAAACTATGCCATACAAAATTCCCCAAAGATATTTTTTCAAAACAACGGACACCTCTCCTTCTGAAAGGCTCAGTCAGCCACCACTTGGCTCGTGGCCGTGCCTACGGTAATGGTATACGTCTCGCCGGACACCATATCCGGACTGCTGAGAATCACCACCTGAAAGGACATCTCCGGCGTATAAGAGAGCAACGAATTTCCGTTTTGATCTGCAAGGGTAACGGCAGTCCCCGCCGACTGATTTCCCACGCTGAGAGAAACGACACCCTGCTCTGCACCGCTGAAGGTCTGCGCCATACCGGAGGCGCCTGTTCCGATAAAGGTGCCGCCTGTGATGACCGCGCTTGTGTCATAGTCCAGCGTGGCAGTATCCCCTTGTGTTGGGCCGACAACCACCGTATATCCGCCGGAGATGGTAAGGGTGCCGTTTGCATCAATGCCATCCCCTGAGGCATTGACATACAGTGTCCCATCGGAAATTGTAATACTGCCGTTGGAGGAAGAAGACATCCCTCCTCCCATTCCGCCCGGGCCGCCGCCGAACATACCGTCTCTTCCCCCAGTAGTACCGCTGGAATCGGTGCCGCCCGCGGCATTCAGCCCGTCATCACTGGCAACCAATGTGATATCGCCGCCTTGTACATATACATGCAGTGCCTCCATGCCCTCATAGCTTTCTGTAATATTGATTGTGCCCACATTCACCGTCAGCGTCTCATCCGCGTGGAAGGCATCGTCCCCGGTTGCGATTGCAAAGCTTCCTCCATTTACAGTGATAGAGGTATTGGAATGAACCGCATCGTCTGCGCTGTCAATGGTAAAGCTACCGTTAGTAATGTGCATGTCCCCCGCCGCTTTGATTCCTTTCATACTAGTACTGCTTTCGCTGGACTCTGTCTCAGATGTGGAAAACTGTCCGGGCCGCCCACCGCCCATAAAGCCTCCCCAGGAGTCGGATGCTTCTTTGGTGCCGTTTTCGCTGCCGCCGCCTGCGAGAATTTGGAACGTGCCGTTTTCAATCTGCATATAGGCCCCGGCGCTGACACCGTCGCCTTCCGCTTCAATATCCATTGTGCCGCCTGCAATATATATAAAACCCAGTGAAGTGTCATCGCTGTTTTCGGCATGGATACCGTCCTTCCCAGCGTCCAAAGTGATAGAGGTTTCCCCTGTGATTCTAACACTATCATTGGCATCCAGGCCGTGGGATGCGGAGGTGACCAGATAAGTGCCACTGGTGATCACAAGGTCGTCCTTGGAGACGATCCCATGTCCGGCAGGTGAAACTATCGTCAGTGTCCCATATCCGTTCAGTGTTAAATCCTGTTTGGAAAAAATGACAGAATCAATATTATTGTCATCAATAGCCGTAAAGGCGCCGCCGTTGGAAAGTGTATTTTCGCTGTTCTCCGCCAGGGTAACAAATACCTTATCCGCTTCGAGGATATATAGCGGAGCACAGGTTTCGCTGTTGATGTCGACGCCGGAGAGTACCAATTGGAGTTTTGCCGTATCGGGAGCATTTACAATAATCATTCCGTCGTCTAACGTACCGGAAATAATATACGTGGCCTCCTCAGTGATGGTAACCGTCGTTCCGGAAATTTGAACGCTGTCAGAGCTTGCGGTGGCGGAATTGCCATCCAGTTGGATGTGCACGCTGCTGTCCTCGTCATAATCTGTTTTGTAGTCCCGATCGGTAAACATATCTGTATCAGTCTGAGAAAGCTCTGCCACCGCCGCTGTATCGGAAGTCTCTTCTATGGTACTGATATCTCCGGCGGCACTTGTCTCTGCAGGATTTTTATCATCGCAGCCGGGAATCATTCCAAGAATCAATATCAAAGCAAACGCAATACACAGCCATTTTTTCATAGGGCAATTCTCCTTTCCATCAAAGCTCCGCCACTGCAGTTTCCTGTGTGGAAACCATAATTTCAAGATTCCCGTTCCTACAGCGGAGCTTGTCAATCATTTCCTTTTCCCTGGATATATCGGAAAGTATCACGCGATAGGTCAGGCGGAACATACTTCCCAAATTGACAGACTTGACGCA
>JAGZAC010000152.1 GCA_018370615.1 Clostridiales bacterium | reverse complement strand
TACTCTGGTTGCTTCTCTTGAATTTAATTAGATGATAAACTTTCTTTTCGCCACCGTCGGCGCGTACAGTAATATGGTTGGCGTCTACGCTTTCAATGACGCCGTCAACATCAGATACGGTACATACGCCGGAGTCTACAGCGGCTTTGTATTCCATACCGGTTCCAACAATGGGAGAATCCGTAACCATCAGCGGCACGGCCTGCTTCTGCATGTTGGAGCCCATCAGGGCACGGGAGTTGTCATCGTTCTCCAAAAAGGGAATCATAGCAGTTGCCACAGATACAACCATTTTGGGGGAAACGTCCATGAAGTCTACGGTGGATGCATCTACTTCAATAATTTCCGTGCGGTCACGAGCGGCAACCTTGCGGTTGACAAAGCGTCTTTCTTCATCCAAAGGCTCATTTGCCTGCGCAATAATATAGCCATCTTCTACATCTGCAGTCATGTAGACTACCTCATCGGTTACCTTGCCGGTTTCTTTGTCTACGCGCAGGTAAGGCGCCTCGATAAATCCGTATTTACTGATGCGGGCATATGTGGAAAGATAGGAAATCAGACCAATGTTAGGACCTTCAGGGGTTTCGATGGGACACATCCGCCCATAATGGGTATAGTGTACGTCACGGACCTCAAAGGAGGCTCTGTCACGAGACAGACCGCCGGGACCCAATGCGGAAATACGGCGTTTGTGCGTGAGCTCCGCCAGCGGGTTTGCCTGGTCCATAAACTGGGACAGCGGGGAAGAACCAAAGAATTCCCGAATTGCGGTTACCACAGGGCGAATGTTGATCAAATTCTGCGGAGTAAGATTTTCATTGTCCTGAATGTTCATCCGCTCTTTGACGATCTTATCCATTCTGGAAAGACCGATGCGAAGTTGATTCTGCAACAGTTCACCTACGCAGCGCAGGCGCCGATTTCCCAGGTGGTCGATGTCATCTATTTCCCCTATGTCGTTTGACAAACACAAAAGGTAGTTAATGGATGCGAGAATATCTTCCTTAGTAATGTGGCTGGGGCAGAGGTCGTGAATACGGCGCTTTGCGATATCTTTCAGAGCATCCACGTCGCCGCCGGCTTCTTCTGCAATCTCTTGAAGCACATCCATGCGAACTTTTTCGCTGATGCCGATATCTTCCAAATCAAAGCCGATTACGTCTTTCGGGTAAACAGCACCGTTGGAGAACACTTTACACTCGGTACCGTCCTCCATACGCAGATATACGGTGTCAATACAGGAATGTTCAATGGCCTCAGCATTTTCCCTGGAGAGGAGAGTTCCTTCTTCAAAAAGAATTTCACCGGTACGCATATTTACAGCGGGTCGACTCAGGGTGCCGCCGGTAATCCGTTTACCAAGGCTCAGCTTTTTATCAAATTTGTAACGGCCCACGGGATACAGGTCGTAGCGCTTAGGGTCAAACAACAAATTGTTGAGAAGAATCTCAGCGCTTTCCACAATGGCCGGCTCACCGGGACGGAGCTTTTTATAAATTTCCTTCAACGCTTCATCCCGAATGGAGGAATTGCTTTCAATGGCCAGACGCTCACAATCGTCTTTTTCCAAAGTAGCGTCCAGGCCGCAGTTCTCTCCGAAGTACTCCTTGATTTGTGCAGGGGATTCAATGCCCAGAGCGCGAATCAGAATGGTAAGAGGAAGCTTCCGGTTTTTATCAATACGGACATAATATACGTTGTTTGCGTCTGTTTCATATTCCAGCCATGCTCCGCGATAAGGAATGATAGTGGAAGCAAACATCTTTTTTCCGGATTTATCGATAGAACTGTCATAATACATACCAGGGGAGCGAGTAATTTGGGATACAATGACGCGTTCCGCACCATTGATCACAAAAGTACCGGTATCGGTCATCAGCGGAAAATCGCCCATGAAGATATCGGACTGTTTGACTTCGCCAGTCAGCCGATTGGTAAGACGAACGGCCACCTTCAGCGGGGCAGCGTAATTGGTGTCGCGCTCCTTGCATTCTTCCACCGGATATTTCGGCTCTGCGTCGAAGGAATATCCAACAAATTCAATAAACAGGTTCCCGGTATAGTCCGTGATGGGGGATATATCCCGCAAAACCTCCATAAGTCCTGTTTCCAGAAACCACTTGAAGGAATCCTTTTGGATTTCAATCAGGTTTGGCAGCTGGATGGCCTCGTTGATCTTCGAGAAACTCATTCTCGTGTTTTTGCCCACTGTCTGGGGTTTGACCATTGAGTTATCACTCCATTCTTGCTTATGAAAGCCGGTGCCGGCCCTGTATTTTCGGCGGCAATGACCCTTCATAAAGTAAATTTTGCGCTCCAAAAGCGAAATTAAGGCAATATAATATTATATTAATATTTTTGGGAAAGTCAAGGCTGAGAGGGTATTTTTGCAAAAATGTGCGGGGAAATCCAGAAAATTTATAAAATTTAATATAAAATGTTACGATAAATTAAAAAGTAAATAATTTGTAAATATTTTGGAAAAAGACTGATAAGTTCTCCTAAAAGGCTCCCATATGGGCATCTCTTGCAGAGCCGCTAAGGGAGCTGGCCCCGCGAATGTAAAGACGGAGGGATTGTTTTAGTGTAGTATCAACAACCCCTCCGTCAGCTATCACTGACACCTCCCCTTGCACAGGGGAGGCTTAAGTGTAGTGCAGGCCCCCTTGTGTAAAGGGGGCTCCCGCGTTAGCGGGTGGGGGATTGTTCCCCTTCACAACCCCTCTGTCAGCTTCGCTGACACTCACCCCAGGAGTTGTAAGGCAACTCCCACACAGGGGAGGCTTAGGTATGTTATGGTTGCGAAGCTATTTCTACGTAAAGGAGGTTTTTGACCGTATATTCAAAGACTATTTGCAAAAAATGAGCCGCACGGTTACTCGTGCGGCCCAGAGTATGTGAGATAAATAAAAAATTTACGGCTTATCTATTCCTAGTACCAGTTTTGCAAAATCCTCATATGAATCTCCTGCTCTTGCTTCTGTATGGTCTAGAAGATTAAAAAAGCAGCTGGGGATTTCTTTTAAGCGCAGATTTTTACTGATGCAAGGTGCACAGCCTTTCTTGTGTTTGGTAGGATGAAGGGGACAATCCAGATTTTTGCAGGTGCAAAATGGGCTGATATTTTCCATAGAATAAATTCAAATTTACCCCACCAATTTTTCAAATACGGAAACCACATATTCCGCAATTTCGCAATCTTGCGCTTCTGTTCCGCCGCCGACACCGATTCCCCCAGCAATCTTTCCATTCGCAAAAAGAGGATACCCCCCTGATACAAGTGTGATTTTCGGGTCGTTTGTCTGAATGGCCATAAGCGAGGCGCCCTCTGCTGCTGCCGCAGCTACGTCCTTGGTTTTGCATTGTGTAACAGCAGACGTATATGCTTTCCCGGGTACAAGAGTAATACTCAAAACCAACGCTTCGCCATATCGGCGGTATACCCTCGGAAGGCCGTTTTCATCGCAAATTGCAAAACTGATGTCGATGCCGATTTCGCTGCTTTTTTCTTTCGCAGCAGCGCATAGTGCGTCGCACAATTCATCTGTTAAAATCATTTGAAAACCTCCATCGTTGATAGATTGATACGATAAAATCTCTTTTTATCAATGACAGTGTATCAAATGACATACATATTTTACTTGCCTGTTTCTCTAAAAAATTTGCTTATTTCTTCAGCTGTCTTTGAATATTTAAAATATCTTCTTTTGGTGCTGCACCAAACATTTTCCGGTAATCCCGAATGAATTGGGAAAGACTTTCGTATCCCACCTCGATAGACGCCTCAGTTACATTTTTGTTTTCATCTAGCATCAATCGTCTGGCTTCGGTGAGCCGCAGCCTCTTTTGACATTGCAGGGGTGCCATTCCCACAGCACTTTTGAATTTCTGATGGAAAAGAGAAACGCTCATATTTCTTTGTCCTGCCAATTCCTCCACTGTAAACGGATTGCGGAAGTTTTCTTTTATCCAGCTGTTTGCCTCATAAATTTTATCTGCCTGTCCGATATTGATAATGCTTTGAAGAAACTGTTTCCCGCAGGAGCCGCAGAGAATATAATAAATAACTTCCTGCATGATATTTTTTCGCAAAAATTCAGACCGGACCGTATTTTTCATTGCTGAAAAAAGTCTGTAAACCGACCGAATAACTGCATTGTCTGATAAGGTCATATCTTGTTCGTCCATGCTTTCGCTCATGATTTTTTGGATCAAGTCATCGTCTAGACTTAAAACTGCTGTGATAACATCGTGAACGGTGAACTCAATGGAAAGTGCTAAAAAATCCTGCTGGCTTGAAAAAGCTAAAACAGTTCCTGACAGGGGGTGTCAATTTTTGATATGGAATATTGGCCTTTCATATAATCCATCATGCCTGAAGGAGTATAAAGCCGAAGCATACCGTCAAGCACAATATAAAGATACGGATTCTCCGTTTTGGGCATTTGGATTTTATCGCTTGTGAAATGCCAGATAGTTACAAAAGGGATATCAGTTTCAATATTGCCCTCGGTAAGAGAAAACTCCCGCACCTCATCTTGCAATTTTTTCATCATTGTATCCATAAGCTTCCCCAAATATTTTTGCTTATCATTTATTATAGAAATAAATTGTGTCTTTTTCCACTCCGACGAGATAAAGGGACGCTGTTTGCGTTTTTTTGCTGTGGCAGAAAGTAAAAACTAAAAAAATTTCTCGCAACTTTGGCAAAATCGAAAATTTGTACGTTATATATAGTGAAAAGAAAAATGCAACAACTCCGCTTTACAAACTGGGTAATAAGTAAGAGTCACAAAAGGATTTGAAAAATTTCCAACAAGGGAAAATGTGGCTGACATTTTAGGGGGAGAACAGCTTCCAATCCCTCTGACTCGCCTGCGGCGAGTCACCTCCCCTTACACAGGGGAGGCTTGGATTTGTGTAGTCCCCCTTGTGTAAAGGGGGATGTCGGCTGCGCCGACAGGGGGATTGTTCAATTGATTACA
>JAGZAC010000151.1 GCA_018370615.1 Clostridiales bacterium | reverse complement strand
CATCTGGATGATCCCTGCTTTTTGTATTTCCTCGATTACCTGACGCACTCCCGGAACTAAAGTTATTTGGGAAAGGCCGGCAGTATATGCATCTACCCATTCCTTTGCGGGAATTTCATAGGGCTCCTTCTCAAAATCAAACCCCAGCCGACGATAGTATTCCCGAATGGGAAAACCAAATACCCGGCGATATTCCTCCGTGTTCTTTATACAAGGGAGGCCTCGTTTGGCAAGCACCTTGTTGATGGCGTCTATACTGACGGCAAGGTCATCGGCTATGGTGCCGTTAAAATCCCATACAATACATTGATAAGGCATAACATCTTCCTTCTGCTTTCATTTTTTATATCCTTTTCTATTATACACCTGTTTGTAAAAAAGGACACAGGAATTTCTCCTGTAATTCAGAATAAAAATACAAATCTTATTTTCGGTTAGAATAGGAAAAAGGATATTTGGAGGGAAAATCAATGAAAATACGAAGGCTGACAGATAGAGCACTTAGAAAATTTGAAGGATACCTGCGAGAAGAAGAAAAAAGCAAAGCTACTATTGATAAGTATATCCATGACATACGAGTGTTTGCGGCATTTGTAAATCATAGAAATATTTCCAAAAAAATCGTGATGCAATACAAAGGGAAATTGTTTGAAAGAGCATATGCAGTCGCCAGTATCAATTCCATGCTGGCATCTCTCAACAGCCTGTTTTCTTTTTTGGGTTGGACGGACTGCAGAATAAAATCCGTCAAAATTCAGCGACAAGTCTACTGCTCGGAAGACAGAGAACTGACAAAGGAGGAGTATATGCGGCTGGTGCATACCTCGAAGCAAATGGGCAGGGAACGGCTCAGCCTCCTTTTGCAGACAATCTGCGGTACAGGTATCCGCGTGAGTGAGCTGCAGTTTATCACAGTGGAAGCGACAAAACGCGGAAAAGCAGCCGTATCCTGCAAGGGAAAAACACGGTCCGTTTTTATTGTGCCCGCGCTACAAAAAAAATTGCTCCGCTATGCAGCAGAGCAAAAAATTCCGTCAGGCCCCATATTTATCACCCGCAGCGGCAATCCAGTAAGCCGCACCAACATCTGGCGGGAAATGAAGCGCCTGTGCACCGAGGCAAATGTCCGTCCGGAGAAGGTTTTCCCCCACAATTTGCGGCACCTATTCGCCCGAATTTTCTACAGCCTTGAAAAGGACATTGCCAAACTGGCGGACATCCTCGGCCACAGCAGCATCGATACCACTCGCATCTATATTATTTCTACCGGCGTGGAGCACCGCAAAAAAATGGAGCATATGCGGTTAATTATTTAAAAAGCCGCTGTCAAGCAGCGGCGCATCACATAATTCACATTATGTAATAAACATATCTGAGAAGAGAAGCAAAACAAAGTACTTACACAATATAATAGCATATTTTCAAAAAATTGCAATACTTTTCTAACTTTTTTGTCAATATTTTTACAGCACGACAAAGCCTTTTCATTTTTTCATTGAAAAGGCTTGGCTTTTTGCGCTTATTTTGGCAGCGACTTTGTTCTTGCGCAAATGCAAAAACAAATTTTTGTCTCCATTTACAACATAATGTGAATTATGTTGCGCTTGCCAAAATCTGCAGACTTATAAAAATAATAAACAAAAACGAGGTTAAATGACATGAAGAAGCTGTTTTCTATCCTTTTAATGGCAGCATTGCTTGTAACGTGCATCACGCCGGCGCTTTATTCTTCTGCAGCGGACGTTCCGTCCTTTGTGGTGGCAGAAAACACCGAGTATGATGAGAACGCAAGCACTGTCGATGTGTCTATCGGTATTGCAGATAACCCAGGCATTTCCCAAATGACAGTTTTGTTGTATTACATGGGTGACGAAATGTCTGTTGCCGGTATAACAAGCGGTGACTATTTTGAAGCAGCGCAGGGCGCTACAGATGTGTCTACTAGTCCTATGTTTAGGTCGTATTTTACAGCTCCTGAATTTGAAGAAGGAGTTGTATATACGGTAACAGAAATTCGTCTCTTTTCCACGGCTGATGGTGATGAAACCAACAATGGTTCGATAGCAAATGTAACTTTTAATCTTGACGGCGCGCATGCTGCAGGAACAGAGTTTACATATGGTGTCAAGATTGCATCTGCTACCAGTTCCAGTGGAACTGTTGAATTCTCTGGTAAGCAGGAAGGCAAAGTTACGTCTCTGCCCGACCCTTACAAGGATGTTTATGAGAACTTTACTGTGTTTACCACAGAGGCAAATGTAAGTTTGGATGCCACAGAGGCAACGGTAGAGCTTCGTCTGGTAAATAACCCTGGCATTAATGGTATTCGTGTATTTATCGTATATGATGAAGAATTGGAAATGACCTCTATGGAACCGGTAGACGGCATTTTCTTTGGTGAAGAACACAGTCCTGGTGCGATGAATGGCACGCCTGGGGACAATTCGAGTGCTATAGCAGCATTTGAAAATATGGGCCTTTCCATGGAAGGCAAGGTTTGTGCAATTTATCTTGCAGCAGTTGATGGCGACGAAAACAGAACAACAGGCGGTGTTCTCGCCCGTCTGACCTTTGCTTTGCCGGAGGACCTCCAGCAGGGTGAAAGCTTCCCCATCGATTTTTGCTGGACAGAAGGTGATGTTTTACAGCTTAGCGAGAGTGAGACGGATGAAAGTGGAAATCCTATTCCCATCCGTTTAAATCCCGACCGTCCTACCTGCTACATCAATGTAGAGGCTTGTGAGCATCCTAACGTGGTTCTGGAGACAGTAAGAGAAGCTACTTGTACGGAAGAGGGCCTGCGGAGCGGCGTTTGCCCGGATTGCGGCCAGACGGTAGAAGAAACCATTCCGATGATTGACCATACTCCTGCAGATGAGCCGAAGGTGATTGCTCCTACTTGTACAGAGCCTGGCTACATTGTAGAAGTTTGTTCTGTATGTGAAAATGAAATCGGAGAGCGGGAAGTAGATCCTGACAATCCCGAGCCACTGGGACATGACACAGAAAACGCAACGCAACAGATTATAAGAGAAGCTACCTGTACAGAAACAGGTTTGATGAACATTCTCTGCGGCAGATGTGGCGAAGTGATCGAAGAAAATGTAGAGATTGCTATGATTCCGCATACAGAGGTGCAGGAAGTGCTTGAGCCTACATGTACAGACCCCGGTTACTTGGTAACGGTATGCTCCGTATGTGAAACAGAGCTGAACAGAGAGGTTGATCCTGACCATCCTGAGGCACTGGGACATGTGGAAGGCGCTCCTGTAGTGACAAAGCCTGCCACCTGTACGGAAGTGGGAGAGCAGGAGATCTATTGTGAAAGATGCGAGGAGTTGATCAGAACAGAAGAAATTCCGATGATTCCTCATGTGGAAGTAACTGAGACAATTGATCCTACCTGTACAGAAGACGGTGCAATTATTGTTACCTGTTCTGTTTGCGGTGAAGAACTGTCCAGAACTGTTCTTCCGGCAACTGGTCACGTAGAGGCAGCAGAGCCTGTGATCGTTCCTCCGACCTGTGTAGAAGATGGAAAGATTCAGATTGTATGCTCGGTATGCGGTACTGTTTTGTCTGAAGTAGTTGACGAAGACAATCCTGCAACAGGTATCCACACACCTGGTGAACCTGAAATTATTGAGCCGACAGCAACAGAAGATGGTTCTATCACCATTAGATGTTCTGTTTGTGGTGAAGTTCTCTCTGTAGAAACGATTCCTGCAACTGGCGAGGAAACAACAGATACAACTGTTCCCGCAGATACCACCGCTCCTGCTGATACGACTGCTTCTACAAGTGGTTCCAGCGATAGAGCACCCACTACAGGTGATAACATGATTTATGTAATCATTGTTGCTGCCCTTGCAATTGTTGGGTGTGCTGCTGTGGTTATCATCAGAAAAAGAAAAGTTTCTGAGAAATAATTTATAACGCTTAGCGTTGAAATCCCCCGGAATTTTTCGGGGGATTTGTTTATGCAGGTTAAGGTTTTTGGGAAATATTAAATAAGGATACATTGCAAAAAAATAACATACGTGGTACAATAGATATATAGTTTGTTAAAGGGGGGCAAAATGTATAAAAATATTGTTTTGAAGTTTTCCCATAAAGAAACTTTGATTTATCCACCATTCGAAAGTTAAATCTCGAGGAACTGCAAAATTTTCTGTACAAATATGATAGATGGCGGAGGTAAAAATGGAAAAGTATTATCAGGCATACGATAAAAGATACCAGCAAATTCACAATTTGAAGTTACAGTGAAGTTCAGATGTTGTGACTCCAATCTTGCAAGAACTGACCGTTCAATTCGGAATCCGAAAGACGGATAAAATTTTGGAAATAGGATGCGGAGAAGGGCGTGATGCTTTATGGCTTCTGGAACAGGGATATGATATTTTGGCAACAGACGTATCAAAGGAAGCCATTTCGTACTGTAAAAAGAAGAACTCTAAATTTTCCCATTTATTTTTCCAGTTAGATGTATGTGAGGAACGCTTACCTCAAACCTTCAAATTTATTTATTCCATTTCAGTAATTCATATGCTGGTCAACCAGGAAGATCGAAATCGCTTTTTGACATTTATCCGAGATCATTTGGATGAGGATGGCTATGGGTTGATTCTGACTATGGGGGACGGTGAATACGAGGTAACTGGAGATATTACAAGCGCCTTTGACAGCGTGAAACGAACACACCAAGGAACAGGGCAGGAAGTTGCCGTTGCAGCCACAAGCTGTAGAATGGTTAATTTTGCGACATTGGAACAGGAAATCGCTAATAATGGCTTGCATATTCTACAAAAAGGAATTACGAGCATAATACCGGATTTCCCTCAAATAATGTATGCTTTGGTAAAACGATAAAAACTTAGAACGAGTGCAGTGTTAACACTATTCCAAAATTCTTAACAGTTCCGCCGTACCAAGGCTCCGCCCACGGGGGCAGTCCAGACTGACCTCTCTTGCCCTATGGGCAATCCACC
>JAGZAC010000150.1 GCA_018370615.1 Clostridiales bacterium | reverse complement strand
GCCGCCAGCAAAATCAAATGAGCAGCCATAAAAACCTTACCGAAAATGCTGACCGTCTGGGCATAAACAGTGATCGCCACGATCCCGGCAAGCTCAGTACCTGCCAGACCATAGACAATCTTCTTCCTGCCTGTCAACAAACCAATGCCTTTTAAAACACCAGCTCCGATGCAACTATTCACTATCCCAATATATCCCCATAAGATTAAGAGTTCTGCCACACCGCACCTCCATAATCAAATCTCAACCGCCAGACAGCGCACTCCTGAATCACTTTCTCACGTCCATGAACAGCCCGTGTTCATGGGCTGCTTGCACACAGTGCACACAGGCAACAGCTCCAAAGGAGCGCTTTGCCGTCCGCAGAACGCCACCAGCAAACTCAGCCCTTGACCTTTTTCCTTCCGCCTTACACAGCCAGGTCAGCCGCCGCGCGCTTTTTGCGCCGGCGCTGCCGTTCCCGATCCGCCGTATGCAGACCATAGAAAAGCGCCGGTACTTAGGATGCGTCTTTTGCATCCTTATGTACCCGCTGCGCTTTTCTTCTGAGCGAAAGCGAGTCTGCATGGCGGACGGGAACGACAGCGTCTGGTGCATAACAGCACGGCGGCTGACCGTCCGCCCGTCCTAGTGCTCCTCTGCCGCCAGCGTCGTCTCCACGATCTTTCCGTTATCCACCTTGTAAATAATATCGCACCCCGCGATCGTCCGCAGCCTGTGCGCAATGATCACCAGCGTCTTCTTTCCATGAAAGCTCTCAATTGCCTCCATAATCGCCGTTTCCGTATCGGTATCCAGCGCACTCGTCGCCTCATCAAATACCAGAATCTCCGGATTATGATACAGCGCCCTCGCAATACCAAGACGCTGTCTCTGACCGCCGGAGAGACGCACACCGCGCTCCCCGATCTCCATATCCAGCATACCCGGAAGCTCCTTTACAAAATCCTTCAACTGGGCTTCTTCCAGCACATGCCATACGCGCTCATCATCGATATCCTCTTTTGCCACACCGAACGCTATATTTTCGCGGATCGAATCATCCGTCAGATAAATGGTCTGCGGAATGTAACCGATATGGGACAGCCAGGATGGATAATTTTCAAAAATATTTCTTCCATCGCATAAAATCTCGCCGCCCTGTACCTGCAAAAGTCCCATTAAAATATCGATCGCGGTACTCTTTCCCGCACCGGAGGGACCCATCACGCCCACCGATTTTCCAACGGGTACAAGCATCTGAGCATGATCCAGAATCACCTTGTCACTTTCGGGATAAGTATAGCTGACGTCCTCCATGCGAATCTCTTCTTTCAGCTCCATCGGAGGCGTATGGGGATCATAGTCTTTTTCATATTTTCCATGCAGACGATAGGATGTGAAGTCTACATTTTCATAAACATAATTCACGCTTGGCTCATAGAACGCAATATTGCTCATATGCGTGTTGATCCGGTTTACCGACGGCATCAAGCGCATCGCCGCTACTGCAAACGCGGAAATCTGCGGCACAAGCTCCGTCATGTCCGCGCTGTTTAAAATACAGATTGCAAGATATCCCAAAATACCGCAGATGCTCAGCGTCTCCAACAGCAGACGCGGCATGTTGTTAAGCACTGCATATTCTGTCGTCAGCTTCGCGTTCTCCTGAGAATATTTTCCGAAGCTCGATGCAAAATAATGCTCTTTATTTAAAATCTTTACATCCTTGATTCCGTAAATAGACTGCAGACGCCATTTTCCCATCTGACTCTGCAGCCGCTGGGAGGTCCGCCCCAGCCGGTTTAAGGTAGGCTTTAAAATTTTCAGAATTACAACCGTCGTTCCCCCCATGACTACAACAATAAAAATTGTCATCGTCGGGTTTGTTACAAGCAGCGTCACACACAGAACCGCCGAAACCATCAACTCCGTCGCAAGCTGAATATATTCCATCAGAGTTGTGAATACCTTCGGCACATCACCGTCAATCGTACGGAAAATCGTAGGAATGTCCGCATTTAAATAGAATTCATAGGGACGGTTCAGATATTCCTCCAGCATGTAGCTGATCGTGTTGGACTGATTCGTGTTGACAAAACGGGACTGTACATATGTCTGCAAAAGCAGATAACCGTTTTTGATAAAATAAACTGCAATGATCACACCGATCAAAAACAGCAGCCACTGATTCGGTGTATCAAAATGAATCCATCGTTCCAAAATCTGAATATACCACTTATTCAACAACTGATCCGGTGCCATTACCCCCTCAACCACCGGCATGATCAGCCCGACACCGATCATTTCCATCAACGCACCGATAAAAATCATCACGCCGAGTCCCGCAACCTTCCGCTTCTGATCTTTATTCAAAATATGAAGCAGCTTTTGTAAAATCTGAACCATCCTGACCTCCATTTTTCATGCGAACCGCTTTTTTCCAAACGCTTCCCGAACTTTGCGCTTTGCAACACCGATATAAAAGACAAAATCATCCCGCCGCTTCTTCGCAGCCGCCTTCTCATACTCCTTCTTTGGAATCCCATAAGGCGCCAGCGACGCAAACGGCATCTTATATTTCAACGCGATCTGAATAAACTTCTGCCGATATTTTTCTTCTGAAAGCAGGGAAAACTCCTGCATCACAAACCCATACTCGAAAATATTTAACGTTCCGTCCGTCCGACAGCTCTCCGTCAGCTGATTCTCGCTGACCCCGATACTGACAAGAGGCTCCTTACTCACCACAAACCTCGGATTCTTCTGAAGCAGACGCATATAAAATTCCACATCCACAATCCACGTCAGCTTCTCCTCATACTCCGGCGCGCCCTTCCGGTAAATCGTCGCGCTCGGCGCCCCAATATAATCCCCGATATAAAGATCCCGCCAATCCTCCGAGATCATCTTCAAATGCTCGTCGCTGATGGCTCGGTCAAACTCCTCTCCCATTCGGTTTCCGACACCATCCAACATCACCTGCCGACTCCCGCAAAACGCAAGATCCGCCTCCGGATGCTCCTCCAGCATCTCCACAAACCGCGCCAGACAATCCCGATCCGTGAACCAGTCATCGTGGTGCATAATCTTGATATACTCACCCGAAGCATGCCGCACCGCCTCGTTCCAGTTCCCTGTTGCACCTTTACGAACTGCATTCCGAACATAAACCATCCCCGGAACCTCTGCCCTACGTACAACCTCCTCCACAGACCCGTCCTGAGAATCATCCGTCACAACCACCTCATAATCCGTAAAAGACTGCACCTTTACCGACTCCAAAAGCCGCTCTACACCAACCGGATTCTTATACGCCGGCACACAAATCGAAACCTTCACCATCCAAAACTCCTAACTGCTCCATCCAAACGCCCTACACCACCAGGCAACAGCTCCGCAGGAGCGCTTTGCCCTCCTCCACACACAGACAACAGCTCCACCGAAACGCCTTGCCCTCCTCCACACACAGACAACAGCTCCACCGAAACGCCTTGCCCTCCTCCACACACAGGCAACAGCTCCGCAGGAGCGCTTTGCCGTCCTCCACACACCCCACAAATTCAGCCCTTGACCTTGACCTTCACGCCCTTGACCTTGACCTTCCATCCGCCCGACACAGCGCCTCTTGTCCGCCCATGCAGCAGTTTTGCGGACGTTCCCGGAGACTGCGTGCTGCGACCGGCACTTGGTCTGGATGCAGACAAGCGGACCGTCTCAAAACGCCGGTGCTTGGGCTGCGTACTATGCAGCCCTACGCACCCGCTGCGTTTTGAACCGAGCGAAAGCGAGTCCGCTGCTGCACCAGACCAAATGCCGGACACAGCACACAGACCAGGGAACCGCCCGCAAAACTGCATGCGGGCGGACAAGAGCCCTCCCTCAACGACCCAGGATGCGGTCAAAAAAGGACTTCTTCTCCGGATACATCAAATACTGGTACTCCTCCAGATGCTCCCTCAAATACACCGGATAACTCTCATCCACCGGCACAATCTGAAAATCCGTACTCCGCCCCAGAATATCCTCATGATTCCGGATCTTCTTCTTCACCTTCGACAGCGTCGCCCGATTATTATACTCCTGATGTGCCGCACTCTTGATCTTGTATTTGACACGATCCTCCACAGACTCGTCCTTACCGCCGCCCATATAGGAAAAATGCCAGCCGCCGTCCGCAACGCGCACCATCAGCTCCTTTTGCTTGCTGTCCCGCAGCTGCTCCGTCGTAAACCGTTTTAACATTCCATAATTACAGATCTTTGTTCCAAGCCATCTTCTGTCTTTTCCGGTAAAGCCCTCAAACTCACCCGTAATGGACAGCAGGCTTCCGGAGGTTTCTTCCATATTCAGATAACAGTAAAAATTCCGCTGCGCCAGCGCATAGATTTTGCTGCCGTCAAAATCTGCCAGAACCTTTTTTACTGCTTCCGGATTCGGGATTTCATCGACGTCGGAGAAAATGACGATATCATCGTCCTTTGCACCCTCCAACCCGCGCGCTACTGCACACTTCTGGTGGCTGTCACGCATAAAAGCACTCGTATCCATCGGCGTATCATCCACAACCTTGTGAATGATTTTGTCTTCAAACTCCTTGAACATTTCCCGGTTTTCCTGGAAATATAACGGCTTTTTCTCCCCGGAAAAGGTTACCGTCGCCTCGCTGATGACAAATTTGTCCACAACATCGTTTAAAACATGCATACGCAGCTTTAAAATATCGAGCTCGTTGAAAAACTGAAAACAATCATATACCATAACTCTCTCTCCTTTATTCTTCCGGTCCGGACACGGTAATTCTGTCTTTTCCGTAATAATCCATCAGCGCCAGATTCAGCCAGTAGCCCCGGTCGCCCTCATTGGTCACATCGTCGATATATAACAAATACGGTTCCACGGAAAGCGGTGTGATCGTGATTTCCGGTTCCCCGTTTGTATACAATTCCAGGCGCGCGTTGTTTTCCGCCGCATACTCCGCCGCCTCACCATTTAAAATAGAACGCACGGCAGAAACGGACGTATACGTATTTTTATCCGCCGCAAAGAGGAAAATCACACCCATCGCAATCAACGTCACGGCATAAAACGCG
>JAGZAC010000149.1 GCA_018370615.1 Clostridiales bacterium | reverse complement strand
CAGCGGTAGGCTTGTCGCAGACCTCCTGGAGCATGGCAGCCAGCAAAGATGAATGCATGTTCAAATATCCTTCATCCAGTACAGAAAGCGAGCCGAACCAAATCAGCTTGCCGCCTTCGTTCAGTGTTGCCTCCCAGGCAATGGTGAAAGAAGAGGCCGTTTGCTCCTCGTCTGCGGACAGGTATGCGGCGTCAGAGGTGGTCATCAGGGGAACTGCAGTTACATTTTCATTGGACTCGGTATTTGTAATGGGATGCGCTGCAAACATCAATGTGGTAATGTTCGTACTGGAGAGGTTGGCGCACAGCCCCTGTTCCGTGAGGGTAGGGATAATCATGTAAGGAACCTGATAGTACCTTGCACTGTCCCCCTCCATTATCATGTCTCCAGTGGCAGCAAGCCCCATATATTCCGTGAGTGCTGCCAGATTCGGCATAGTATCGGCAGTGCAGTATTGATACAGGGTGAAGAGCAGTATATTTCCACCGCCGTCCAAATATGCTTTGAGAACATCCAGTTCTTCTGCGGTAATGTCCATCTGCGGCACATACAGTAAAATTGCCGCTGCGTCCTCCGGAACTCCCTGTTCTTCCCCGGACAGCAGGGTGAGCTCCCGCAGTTCCACATTTTCATCGGCTACAGCAGAAGTAAAGGTCTCGGTAAACTCAATTTCGCCGTGCCCGCCTACCACATACAATACCGGCAGCTCGTCTGTGGCTACATAGTCAATGGCCCGGGTCAGCTCGTTTTCTCCAAAGAAGTATTCTGTGGCGCTAACGTACTGGCCGTAGTATGTGAGGTATGCGCTGTTGATATTTTCATATTCAGTTTGGGTATAGTAATTCAAATCATCACCGGCCAGCATATACATATAGAGATTGTTTCCGTCGATGACAGTGCTTCGCTTGTCGCTGACGGCGATGATGCTGTTTTCTGCAAGATCCGATGTTGTGTACTGGGATAAAAACGTGGGCTGCTCCACCGGATCGATTTCCATTACTTTAATGTGGGAACTGAGGTCCGCATATCTCTGCAGAATTTCTTGTACAGTGGGGTCTGCGTTTTCCGGCTGGGTGACATGGTACAGGGTGATGTCTGTTTCCAGTGCATCTACAATTTCCCTTGTGGCGTCACTGATGGTGAACATCCCCTCGGCCGTCGTGTCCGGCCGAATGATCCACCCGGGCAGGCTGCTCACTAGGAGATTGGCTGCAATGACAATTGCCAGAACTACTACGGATATAATAATACTGAAGGAACCGATGCGCAGAGCCTTTTTGTTTTGCTTTTTTTGTTCGTTCATCTTTCGTTCCCTCCCTTAGTTCCAGCGACGCTTTTCAAAGGACTGTATGGTAAAGAAAATAAACAGAGCGCAGATCGACAGATACCGGAACAGGCATGCAATGTCAAAGGTTCCCAGTCCGAAGCTTTCAATAGGCGTAAAGATGGAAAGTGCGCCGATAATTGTCTGCAGCAGGCCGTCAAAGAGGGAGGCGTCTACTATATATACCACTACGATTCCAATGATTAGCACGCCGCCGCATGTGCCGCCGACAATGGCGTTTTTCGTGCCTGCAAAAACGATGCAGCCTAGAGCGACCGCCAGCACGATTGCGGCGATCATGGAAATTGTCGCGCCGGAGGGAATCACAGTAAGCAGCAAATCGCTGAAATACATAAGCAAAATTACGCCGATGCTGAGAATTGCCGCAATGACCTGGCTTTCCGTAAGGGTGGATAGAAACATACAAATCGCGATCACGGCGCAGCCCAAAAAATAGTATGCTAAAATGGAGCCGTACCCAATGGCAAGATTGATGCTTCCGCTGTTATAGGTGCTGGCAATCAGCGGATAGATGCATACGACTGCGGTAGGAATGGCAAAGATGGCAGCCATGCCAAAAAATTTGCCCAGTACGATTTTCCCAGTGCTGATGGGAAGGGAATAGAGCAGCTGATCTGTTTTGTTGTGTCGCTCTTCGGAAAAGGAACGCATGGTCAGCAGCGGTACTGCCAGCAGGGAGAGGAATGCGGCGGAGATAATGATAATTTCAAAATTTCCCAGTCCGTAATAGTAGTTTACGTAAACGGTGTACAGACCAAGAAACAGCAGGACATATGCAATAAAAATCATCCCTGTCATGCCGCACATGCCGGACCGAAATTCTTTTTTAAAAACTGCACTCATTGGTCATCGTCCTCCTTTTTCTCGAAGAGGGGCTCATAGGTATCGTCTTCTGTGGCCTCTGCATTTTCAGAGGACGCATCATCTTCCTGCGAATAATACGCACTGCCCAGCGTTGTCTCACCCACTGGCTTTTGCTCTGATTTTTTTTCTTTCTTTTCTTTTTTTGCCGCTTTTTCTGCAGCATAGGCAGCGCCGGCGTCCAGGCTTTCTCCTGCCAGCTGGATAAACAGGTCCTCCAGGGTATTTTGCCCGCCTGCTCCGCTGTCTGTCATAGAGTGCACCGGCAGTCCTGCGTGACGCAGCCCCATAAAAATATCATCGCCGATCTGTACATCCGGCTCTGTTTCCACAGTGACAGAAAGCCGTCCGCCTTTTTCGGAGACGGAGACGTTTTTTACGCCGGAAATCTTTTGGAGTGCCTCCTGTACTGTGTCGGCATCTCCTTCCGTTTCCAGCTTAATGATATTCGCACTGTCGGCGGCACTGGCCAGCAGATTTTCCATGGTGTCACTGGCTACGATTTTTCCCTTGGATATCATGATAACCCAGTCGCACACGGCGCTGATTTCCTGGAGAATGTGGCTGGACAGGATAACGGTATGTTCCTGCCCCAAATCCTGAATCAATTGCCGGATTTCTACAATTTGTATAGGGTCTAGGCCCACAGTGGGCTCGTCCAGGATGATAACGTCTGGATCTCCCAGGATTGCCTGGGCAATGCCTACCCGCTGCTTGTAGCCCTTGGAAAGATTGCGGATCAGCCGGTCTGCCACATCTGTAATTCCCGTTTTTTCCATGACCGTTTCCATTTGATCATATAGATCCGCCTTGGAAAGGCCTTTGGCCCTTCCCACAAAGGAGAGATACTCAAAGGGAGTCATGTCTGTGTACAGGGGTGGCTGCTCGGGGAGATACCCGATGTGCCGTTTGGCTTCGATGGCCTCGCTGTAAATGTCGTGACCGTCAATGGTAATTGTGCCGCTGGTGGCAGCAAGGCAGCCGGTGATCATATTCATTGTGGTGGACTTGCCTGCACCGTTGGGTCCCAGAAAACCGTAAATGTGTCCTTTTTCCACTGTAAAGCTAATGTCTTTTACAGCAGGGACAGGACCGTAGTTTTTGGATACGTTTTTGACCTCAATCAAACCAAATTCCTCCCGGATGTAAGATCTTGCAGCACCGCTGCAGGGACAATTTATTTAACATTTAATTTAGTATATCATGTAAATTTGAAAAAAGTTTGAATTTTGGGACAAATTTACAATTTGTTTCTTCTGCCAGAGGCTTTTTTGCATAAATGCACATATTCTCCCGCAATTTTGGCATAGAATACTTTTGCAGATGGAAAAGAAGAAAAAGAAAAAAATGGTTTTTCATTGCAAAATGCAAGATTGTGTGGTAAAATGACTATGATACTGCGATTTTATGAAAATAAAAAAATATCCCCTAGGGAAGAAAGGAGCAGAGATATGCACCTGGGTATGCGCAAGGATATAGGGATTGATCTTGGTACTGCGACCGTCCTGGTTTATGTGCAGGGCAAGGGAATCGTTCTGAAGGAGCCCTCCGTTGTGGCTATTGACAGAAATACAGATAAAATTCTGAAGGTGGGACGGGAAGCGCAGATGATGCTTGGGCGTACGCCGGGCAATATCACTGCGATTCGTCCGCTGCGGGATGGAGTTATCAGCCAGTATGAATATACGCTGCGGATGATTCAGTATTTCATCAAAAAAGCTTGTGGTTCTTCGCTGTTTGCTCCCAGAGTTATCATTTGTGTACCCAGCGGGATTACGGAGGTCGAAGAACGGGCGGTTGTGGATGCCGCTACCCAAGCGGGGGCGAAAAAGACCTATCTGATTGAGGAACCGGTAGCAGCTGCCATTGGAGCGGGCATCGATATTTCCAGTGCCAACGGAAACATGATAGTAGACATTGGCGGCGGCACTACGGACGTAGCGGTGATTTCTCTTGGAGGGGTAGTGGTCTCCGAATCCATCAAGGTTGCCGGAGACCGGTTTGATGAGGCTATTATTCGATATGTGCGTCGGCGGCATAATGTGTTGATAGGTGAGCGCACGGCGGAAGAAATAAAAATTAAAGTAGGCGCTGCATGGCAGCGGGATGAGCCCCGTATGATTGAGGTGAAGGGTCGGTGCCTGGTGCAGGGACTTCCCCGTGTGGTGCGGATTTCATCTTTGGAGATGCCGGATGCGCTGGAGGAGCCGATCACTGCCATTATTGAAGCGGTTTGTTCCGTAATTGAACGTACCCCGCCGGAGCTTGTAGGCGACATATTGTATAACGGAATTGTGATGACAGGCGGCGGTAGTCTGCTGTATGGCTTGGATCGACTGATCGCCAATGTTACGGGGATTAAGACCCGGGTAGCGGAGCGTGCCGTATCCTGTGTCGCACTGGGCACAGGGATGTCGTTGGATCATATATCCAATATCCCGGAGGGTGCCATCAATATATCCAGGCAACGGCAGCAGGGAATGCCTCGATAAATAAAAGACCTCTTTTGCAGAAAGAGGTCTTTTATTTTTGAATATACAATCCCTCAGTCAACTCCGTTGACAGCTCCCTTTACACAAGGGAGCCTTTTGGGGTGAAGCTTCGTGGGCATGCTCTCGGAACAGCTGCACAGCTCCCCACAAGGGGGCCTTACTTCACCTAAAGCCTCCCCTGTGTAAGGGGAGGTGGCACGGCGCAGCCGTGACGGAAGGGTTGTTCAGAAGACAATCCCCCTGGCTTCACTGCGTGAAGCCATCCCCCTTTGCACAAGGGGAACTTTTTCGTTCTCAGGCCTCCCCTGTGTAAGGGGAGGTGAGTTTTGCTTTGCAAAACTCGGAGGGGTTGTTTTTATAAAAATAATAAAGAGGCCATAAAATGGCCTCTTT
>JAGZAC010000148.1 GCA_018370615.1 Clostridiales bacterium | reverse complement strand
GAAACGAAGCCTATTTTGTAGATGACACCGCCAGGGCCCTATACGGGAGAACGGACATCGGCTTTGATGAGGAAATGATTGTATTTGACATTGAAACCACCGGTCTCTCCGTGCAGAACTGCAAAATCACAGAAATCGGCGCCGTAAAGGTTCAGAACGGTCAGGTGCTGGACACCTTTAACACCTTTGTCAATCCCGGAATGCACATCCCGGAAAATATCACGGAACTTACCGGCATCACCGATGAAATGGTGGCAGATGCCCCTTCCGTAGATGAAGCCCTGCGTGCCTTTTTTGCGTTTACAGAAGACCGGCTGCTGATTGCCCACAATGCCGGCTTTGACACCAGCTTTATCCGCCGCGCCGCAGAGGAATGCGGCCTTCCCTTTGAAAATTCATACCTGGACACGGTATCCATGTCCAGATATGTAAATCCGGAATTAAAGCGTCACCGTCTGGACACCCTGGCAGAATATTTCGACCTGGGTGACTTCAACCATCACCGAGCATCGGACGACGCGGAAATGCTGGCGTATATTTTCTTCAAAATGATCGACAAACTCCAGGACGAAGGCATCACCGACTTTACCCAGATGACCAACGCCATGAGCGAAAATGCCGATCCCTTAAAGCTGCGCACCTATCACCAGATTATTATCGCAAAAAATCTCATCGGACTAAAAAATTTATACCGACTGATCTCGGAATCCTACCTTACTTATTACCGGCGCACACCCCGGATTCCCAAAACTCGCCTTATGGAGCTGCGGGAGGGATTGATCATCGGCTCTGCCTGTGAAGCGGGGGAGCTGTTCCGTGCAATCCTGGAAAACAAGCCCCAGGCGGCCATCGAAGAAATTGCCTCCTTTTACGATTATCTGGAAATCCAGCCCACTTCCAACAACATGTTCCTCATTGAAAGCGGAAAGGCAGCCAGTATTGAAGAATTGCAGGAACTGAACCGGAAGATCGTAGCTCTGGGAGAAAAGCTGAATAAGCCGGTGTGCGCCACCTGCGACGCCCACTACATCGATCCCGAGGACGAAATCTACCGCCGGATTCTGCTCACCGGCATGAAATACCCGGACGCAGATAAGGTAACTCACCTGCATATGCGCACTACGGAAGAAATGCTGGAGGAATTTTCCTACCTGGGTGCAGAAAAGGCCTATGAGGTAGTCGTCACCAACACCAACAAAATCGCCGACATGGTGGAGAAAATAGACCCCATTCCCGCCGGCTCGTACCCTCCTCATATCGAAGGCAGCGAGGAAGAGCTCACAAGCAAATGCTACGAAATGGCTGCCTCCATGTACGGAAATCCCCTGCCCACGCAAGTACAAGCCCGGCTAGAGCGAGAACTGGATTCTATTATCAAAAACGGCTTTGCTATTATGTATATCATCGCCCGCCGCCTGGTGGAAAACAGCGAATCCAAGGGATATCAGGTGGGCTCCAGAGGATCTGTGGGGTCCTCCTTTGCCGCCACCATGGCGGGAATCACAAAGGTAAATCCCCTGCCGCCCCACTATCGTTGTCCCGTATGCCGGCACAGCGAATGGATCGAGGACGGCTCCGTAAAGTCCGGCTTTGACCTTCCGGTAAAGAACTGCCCAAACTGCGGTACGCCGGACATGATTCGTGACGGACACAACATCCCCTTTGAAACCTTCCTCGGTTTCTACGGCGACAAGACGCCGGATATTGATCTGAACTTCTCCGGCGATGTCCAGGGAGACGCTCACAAATACACGGAAGTGCTGTTCGGCAAGGGCCACGCCTTCCGAGCCGGTACCATCGGTACCCTGGCGGAAAAGACCGCCTTCGGATATGCTGCAAAATATTTGGAAGGGAAAGGGATTTCCGTCTGCCGAGCAGAGCTGGAACGATTGATCAGCGGCTGTGTTGGCGTAAAACGGACCACCGGGCAGCATCCCGGCGGCATCATCATTGTGCCCCAGGGATATGAAATCTATGATTTTTGCCCGGTACAGCATCCAGCAGACGACCCCAACTCCGGCACTATCACCACGCACTTCGAGTTTAAATACCTCCATGATACTATCCTGAAGCTGGACATTCTGGGACACGATATTCCCACCAAGTATAAACGGCTGGAAGAGTACACAAATACCAATGTGCTGGATTGCAATCTCAGCGATCCAAAGCTCTATCAGCTCTTCACCACACCTGCTCCCCTGGGTGTGACAAGGGAAGACTTGCTTGGTGTGGAAACGGGGACGTTGGGCCTTCCGGAAATGAACACAAAATTTGTGCGAGGAGTGCTCACCCAGGCGAAGCCCAAAAGCTTCTCCGACCTTTTGCAGATTTCCGGTCTCACCCACGGCACCGGCGTCTGGCTGGGCAATGCAGACGCACTGATTGAAGCAGGCACCTGTACCATATCGGATGTAATCGGATGCCGAGATGATATTATGCTGTATTTGATCCAGAATCATCATATGGACAAGGCTCTGTCCTTTGCCATTATGGAAGACGTGCGCAAAGGCAAGGGACTGAAACCGGAATATGAGGAATCGATGATTGCTGCCGGCGTGCCGGATTGGTACATCGACTCCTGCAAGAAAATTAAGTACATGTTTCCCAAAGCCCACGCGGCAGCCTATGTCATCGATGCTCTGCGGCTGGGCTGGTACAAAATCTATTATCCCAAGGAATTTTATGCAGCGTACTTTACCGCTGCGCCCGGAGGCGTAGAAGCCAGCGTAGTATGTGGCGGAAGGCAGGCGGTAAAGGCAAAAATGGATGAAATTTCCGCCATGGGCAAGGAAGCCACTGCAAAGGACAATGAAACCTTCAGTGCGCTGCAGCTGGTCAACGAAGCCATGGTTCGGGGAATTCGCTTTTTGCCTGTAGACCTGCGGCAGTCCCACGCGAAAAAATTCCTGCCCCAGGAGGAAGGCATTCGCCTGCCTTTTAACTCCATCGGCGGGCTGGGAGACACGGCGGCAGAAAATATTATGCGAGCCAGAGACGAAGAAGACATTTTTTCTGTAGAGGATCTGCGCGTTGCGGCAAAGCTTTCCAAAACTGTTGTGGAGGTGCTGGACGCCAACGGGGTATTCAAGGGCATGTCCATGACCAACCAGCTGTCCTTTTTCTAATCCGTAAAGCTGTGGGAATACCGGACAAATCTTGTTGCATATACTGTGTAAAAAAGCTTTTGGTATTTTAGCCTACAGAAAGGACGGGTCACAGCCATGGCTTGCAATACAAACAGTCTAAGCAATAAAATTGTCATCAGCGTATGCGACGGCAGAAAGCTGGGGCATATCTGCAATTATGAACTGGATCTCTGCAACGGGTGCATCACAGCGATATTCGTTCCTGGGGAAGGCGGGCACTTTGGATTTGGGCGAAGCAACGATCTGCGCATTCCCTGGGACAAGATTCAAAAAATCGGGGAAGATGCGATCCTAGTGGACGTGCCGCCCCGTGTATCGGAATGCGGGTGTCCTCCTCCGCCTCCGAAGAAAAAATGGTTTTGGTAAAAGGCACAACCCCTCCACCGCGGTTGTACCGCGGCACCTCCCCTTACACAGGGGAGGCTTAAACAAAAGTCCCCCTTGTGTAAAGGGGGATGTCGGCTCTGCCGACAGGGGGATTGTCTTTTCCCAACAACCCTTCCACCGTGGTTTTACCACGGCGCCTCCCCAGAGTTGCCACGCAACTCCTGCACCGGGGAGGCTTTTTTATCCCCCTTGTGGGGAGGTTCAGCCGGGCATAGGCTCCCTTGTGTAAAGGGAGCTCCCGCGCAGCGGGTGAGGGATTGACTTATTCCAACCCCTCCGGCACGGCTACGCCGTACCACCTCCCCTTGCACAGGGGAGGCTTTTATTATAGCCTTGTCACTCTATGGGGAGTTACGTAGTAACTCTGCGGAATTGTTCCATAATATATTTCCTTCTAAAATAAGAAATATCGCCAGGGAAATTGACATTTTCTGTTTATTGTGGTAAAATACTTTTATTATTGTATAAAAAGCGTTTTGCGAAGAAAGGAACCTTGAAATGAAAAAAGTCGCTGTCTTCCAAAACGATTTAAACGTAGGCGGTATTCAAAAATCTTTGATTAACTTACTGCATAGCATTGATTATAACCGATTCTCGGTGGATTTGTACTTATTTGCTGAGGGCGCCTTCTGGGATGTAGATTTCCCCCCGGAGCTCCATGTGAAGTATCTGCGTCCCGTTTCAAAGGTTTATTCCTTCGTTCCCTTTAGCATCGCAAAAAGCTGCATCCATCCTGATTTCGGCGAATGCGGGGAATACGACGTGGCCATCGACTTTAATTCCTATCAGAACAGCTGCGCCGTAGGGGCTATCAAAATTCCGGCAAAAAAGCGCGTTATGTGGATCCACAACGATGTGGAAATAAAGCTGCAGAATGAGTGGAAATACCGCCTGCTCTGGAGCCTGTTTAAGGGGAAATTTGCATATTACGATGCGTTTGTAGGGGTTTCCAGAGGGCTGATTGCTCCCTTTCAGAAGATGTCCGGTGTTGTCGGAAAAAAATTCCATGTCATTCCGAACTTTATTGATACTGCCGAAATTTTGCAAAAGAAGGACATGGCGCCGAAAAATTTTGCACCGGATTCCACCTGTCTTAATTTTGTTGCCTTAGGACGGTTGTGCCATCAGAAGGGCTATGATATTATGTTGGACATCTTTGCCCGGGCATGCGCAAAACGCACCGATTTGCGGCTGTATATTATCGGTGACGGGCCCGATCGAGCTGCGCTGGAAGCACAGATCGCCGATTTGCACCTGACAGACAAGGTATTCCTGCTGGGAAATCAGACCAACCCTTTTTGCTATATGCAGCAAATGGACGCATTTGTCTCCACCTCCCGCTATGAGGGGCAGGGGATGAATATCATGGAAGCAATGGTGATCGGACTTCCCGTATATTGTACAAAGAATCTTGAAAAATATATTGATGGACTGCATGGTTATGAAGATATAGAGTCTGCCATTCTTTCTTCAGAAAAAACGGAAAAAAAGCCGGACGCTCTTGTGGAATATAACCGGTAGATCCAGAAAAATATTGTAATTCTGTTAGAAAACTGACGCAGAGGGGTATAGT
>JAGZAC010000147.1 GCA_018370615.1 Clostridiales bacterium | reverse complement strand
TCCTCCTGGGACCGTACGGTGCAAAGGCCGCTGCTCTGCAAATAAGCCAGCCGCTTTGGATCCTTGATTTGTTCATGAAACGTCTTAAAGGGGAGTTCTATGGGCTGCTCTATAACTTTTCCCAAACGCAGCTGCGGTCTGGAAACCTTCTGCAATGCATTGAGAACAGCGTAATACACCGCTTCATATACTGTGCGCTCGTCTGCAAATTTCACTTCTAATTTGGACGGATGCACATTTACGTCTATCGTCTCAGGATTCAAATCCATATTGAGAACGCACACAGGAAATTTCTGCACAGGAATGTGGGATATATACGCCTGCTCCAATCCCGCCATGGCCGTTCTGCATTTGACATATCTCCCGTTAATAAAGAAAATCTCATGATTTTTATTGGACCGTACCAGGTCCGGCTCTCCAATATAACCGTGGATACGGATGCCTCTGCTGTCCGTCCTGTCGACGGGAGACATTCTGGACGCCATCTCCCGGCCGAATACAGAATAAATGGTACCTTTCAGATCCCCGTCCCCGCTGGTCATAAAACGGACATCCCCGTCTATTATGTATTTCACAGCGACGTGCGGACAGGATAGAGCGATTTTCTCCACCAATGCTGTCACGGCGGCACCTTCCGTAGCATCCTTTTTCAAAAATTTTCTCCGTGCCGGTACATTGTAAAACAGTTCTGAAGCAATCACCGTAGTTCCCCCGGCACATCCCGTCTCCACTACGTTGACAATTTCTCCGCCGTCGCATTCCATAGAGGAGCCCATTTCTGTATCGGCCGTTTTGGATAATATCCGCAATTTACATACGGCGGCAATGGCAGCAAGTGCCTCTCCCCGAAAGCCCAGTGTTCCAATGTGGGCCAGATCCTCTGCAGTGGTAATCTTGCTGGTTGCATGGCGCAGCACGGTAAGAGGCAAATCATCCGGTTCAATGCCGCTGCCGTTGTCGGATACCCGGATCAGGGAAATTCCGCCATGCTTGATTTCTATGGTAATGCTTTTTGCCCCTGCGTCAATTGCATTTTCTGCCAGCTCCTTGACCACGGAAGCGGGCCGTTCCACAACCTCGCCTGCGGCAATCAAATTGGCAATATCAAAACTTAAAACGTTAATTTTTCCCATGGCGCTCCCCCTTTTTTTCTTTATTCAAGTGTTTTCTTCCATTCAAAAATAAGATTCATTGCTTCTATCGGCGTCAGCGTGTTGAGATCTGCCTTTCGTATACTCTCGCATACGCTGTCCCGGCACATATCCAACATACTGATAGGTACGGCATCCGCTTCCCCGGCTGGTGCCTCCTCTTTTTTTCTACTGCCCCCTCGGGGCGCATTCTCCGCTTCCCGGCTTTCCAGCCCCGCCAGAATTTCCTTTGCGTGGTCCACAATTTCCTGCGGTACCCCCGCAAGCTTTGCCACTTCAATACCGTAGCTTTCGTCAACAGGCCCCCGAACAATTTTCCGGAGAAATGTCAGCTCATCTCCACGCTTCTTTACTGCCACATTGTAGTTTACGACGCCGGGAACTTGACCCTCCAGCTCTGTCAGCTCGTGATAGTGGGTGGCAAACATGGTTTTTGCCCCAAGCTTTTTCCCTGCTGTATATTCCAAAACTGCTCGGGCAATGGACATACCGTCAAAGGTGCTGGTTCCTCGGCCGATCTCATCATAGATAATCAGGCTTTGCTTTGTGGCATGCTGCAAAATGGACGCCACCTCCCGCATTTCCAGCATAAAGGTGGACTGGCCGCTGGCCAGATCGTCCGATGCGCCTACCCGGGTGAACAGCCTGTCCACAACGCCTACCCGCGCCTCTGCCGCAGGAACAAAAGAACCGATTTGGGCCATGAGAACAATCAGCGCCGTCTGGCGCATGTATGTAGATTTCCCCGCCATATTGGGACCGGTAATCAGCATCAATCGATTTTGGTCCGTATCCAGATATACATCGTTGGGCACAAAATAGGCGTCCCGTACAAACTGTTCTACTACGGGATGACGCCCGTCCTTGATCATAAGAATGTCACTGTAATCTACCTCGGGGCAGACGTACTGATTTTGGGCCGCCACCTGGGCCAGGCTTGCATATACGTCCAGCTCCGCTATGGCAGCGCCGCTTCTGCGCACCCGGGAAGCGTTTTTTACTACAACATCCCGTACCTCGCAAAACAACTCATATTCCAAATTCTTCAGCTTGTCATCTGCACCTACAATGGTACTCTCCAGTTCCTTCAACTCCTCCGATATATACCGCTCACAGTTGGTAAGCGTCTGCTTGCGGATATAGGTGGAGGGAACCTTGTCGCTAAAGGAGCGGGTTACTTCAATATAATACCCAAATACCCGATTGCTTCCAATGCGCAGCGTTTTAATGCCTGTGGCTTCCCGCTCTTTTTCTTCCAGCTTTTTGATATAATCCTCTGCGTTATTTTTAATTGATCGAAGCTCATCCACCCGGGAATCGTATCCTTCACGAATCATACCCCCTTCCCGCACCAAAAACGGAGGGCTGTCCGCAATGGCTTTGGACAAGAGCTCATATATATCGGAAAGCGCATCGATATTTTCCCAAATGGCGGAAAGCTGCTTCGACTCCGCTGCCTGCAGCAGCAGCTTAATCTGCGGCAAAACCTCTATGGACTGGGCCAGCGACCGCAATTCTCTGGCACTTCCGGTGCCGTACAATATCTTTGTAAGTATCCGCTCCATATCCAAAACGGAGGATAAAAGATGGCGGAATTCCTCCCGCAGCATGTGATTGGAAACCAGCTCCGCCACAGAGCGCTGTCTTGTGACAATCTTTTTCACGTCCCGCAGGGGATGCTCCAAATAGGAACGCAGCAGCCGGCGGCCCATGGGAGTATTGGTCTTATCCAAGATTCCAAGGAGGGAACCTTTCTTCTCCTTGCCCAGCATAGTTTCCATCAGCTCTAGATTGCGCCGGGTGCTTGTGTCTATCTCCAGGTATTGGGTATTTTCGTAAAAAGAAATGTCCTCAATATGCGTCAGCTCCGTTTTCTGCATATCGGCAATATATCCAAAGGCGGCACCACAGGCGTATACCGCCGGTTCAAAGGACGCCTGATCTCTCCCATAGGTGCCGGCCAACTCATTGAATTTCTCCATGGCTGTCTCCGGCGCAAAATAGGATTTTTCCTTATGAGAATACGGAATCTCATGTTCTTTTATATAAGTCTGAAGCGTTGAATGCTTGGTAATGTCAATATTTGTGATGATCTCTGCCGGACCAATGATCTCCAGTTCTCCCAGTAGATCCTCTTCGGCAGAAATGCCGGCAAAATATGTAGCGCGCACCTTTCCGGTAGAAATATCCACAAAACAGACCCCAATCGTAAGATCTCCGTAATAAATCGCAGCTAGATAGTTGTTTTTGCCATCCGGCAAAAGATCGGATTCAATGACTGTGCCGGGGGTGACTACTCGAACCACCTCTCTGCGGATCAGGCCCTTTGTCTCCCCCGGATCCTCCATCTGCTCGCAAATCGCCACCTTAAAGCCTTTTTCCACCAGCTTTCCGATGTAAACCTCCGCACTGTGATAGGGAACGCCGCACATAGGCGCCCGCTCCGGTTCTCCACAGTCTTTGCCAGTAAGTGTCAGATCCAGCAGTTTAGATGCATTTATGGCGTCATCATAAAACATCTCATAAAAGTCTCCTAACCGATAAAAGAGAAAATAATCCTGATATTCTGCTTTTTTCTCCAAATACCGTTTCATCATCTCTGTCATAAAGTATCGCCCTCTGCTTTCTCTTTTGCGCTCTATTTTAGTGGCACCCGCTGCAGGTGGAGCAGTCGTGGGTACAGCCGGACTGTCTTCCGTTCAGCGCAAGCTCCAGTTCCTGACTCACCGCCTGATAAAAAGCGTTGTACGCATCGCTGGCTTCCTTATACGCCAGATATACTGGGTTCTCCACCACCTGATGATAAAGCTCTTCCAGACGCCTGCGGATGGATTCCACCAGCTGCGCATCCTGCTCTCCTTTGGAGGCTTCCGCCAGAGCGGCCTGCTGAACGTTATATTCCGTAAGAAGTCTGCTTATCTGTGCGTCCTCTGTATACGCCTTTTGCGCTTCCATTACTGCCCCATAGCGGGGGTCGGATTTGATAAGGTCGGCAAGCCTCGTTACCGTTTCTGTTATTTCTTTACTCAAATTTTCCATATTGCACTATCTCACTCCGTTTATTTTTCATTTTTTGTAGTTTTTTACCTCAATCTTTACTATAGAGTAAAAAAGAAACTATGCCATTTTGGCATCTAAGATTAACTCCTGTGCCCCATTTCTATTCTTCAACACCATATTTTCTGTTCAAAAAAAAGGCATACTGATGACTTATTGCAAATGAAAATAACACAATAAGCACTGCCCAGAGTGCTTTATATAAAAGTCCACCATACATGATGAACACAACAAGCGGAAAAATTCCTACTGTCAAAAAAGCAGCTCTTGATTTATAGAAAACAATTAATTCATATTTTGTCATTTCCACTTCCCAAGAACTATATTTTACTGATCTGACTTCATCGTATTCATAAATAGATGCTTTATATCTTTCAACAAGTAATATAATAAGCATACCTAGTGGTGCTATAGATTCCTTTGTTATATTAATTTTCGATATAGGAATAAACAGCATAATAGCAAAAGCAATAAATAATAATACTTTTAAAATGCTTAACCAAGGCGTTACCCGACAGTCCGTTTCTTCATCAAAAAACCACCAAAATCTTTTATAAGTATTTACAAGATTATTCTTGTGCGTATATATTCTAAGAGCAATTAATGTAAAAATGCTGATAAGAGAGAAACTTATCCAAATATAATAAAACAACTGACTTTCACCATTTACAAGGGGAAGTAGGAATAATCCGGATAATATAAATGAAATAGCAAACGTTATGTATTGTCTGTACATATTATCCTCCTAAAAGAAACATGTTATTTTTGTAATATTGTGAATTCTTTTTTGATTCAAAAAAAAGAGTTCACAATATCGTTCAAATCCTCAGTTCCCCATACAAACTGAAAGTATCCGCCGCAACAATCTCTAAATTACAATATTCCCCGATAGCCACGCCGTTATTTACAAAATGAATAGGTCTTGGAGAATCTCCTCTGGCAGTCATTTTCTCCGGATCCGTTTTGCTCACTTCTTCACAGAGCGCCCGCACCGTCCT
>JAGZAC010000146.1 GCA_018370615.1 Clostridiales bacterium | reverse complement strand
TTGCACAGGGGAGGCTTTTGTTTGTTGGTTGACGCTGTGCCATCTTCCTTTTTACAAAGAAGGCTTCAGTTTGTTGGTTTATACTGTGCCACCTCCCTAAGAGTCGCGCAGCAAGCCTCCACAAGGGAGGCTTCTGTTAGGCGACATTTTCAAAAATGGCTCCCCTGTGTAAGGGGAGCTGGCGGCAAAGCCGCCTGAGGGGTTGTCTTATTAAATATAATAGCCTTCTTTCACAGGGGAAGCTTTTGTTAGGTGGCGTATTCAAAAATGGCTCCCCTGTGTAAGGGAGCCTTGTTTGCACCATACCGGAAAATCTCTACAAAATATATTTTCCCTGCAGCTTTTGAGGTTGATTTTATTTGTCGATGCAGGTATAATATTAGTATCTATCTTTATATGAAATCGTAAAAAGCTGGTGAATCGATATGAATCGGGTTTCAAAAATCAACTACTATCTGGATATCGCAGAAACTGTATCGGAAAGAAGCACATGTCTGCGCCGCCGTTTCGGTGCAATTATCGTAAAAAACGACGTAATCATCTCCACAGGCTACAACGGGGCCCCAAGAGGCCGGGTCAACTGCACCGATATCGGAGAATGTCCCAGAGACAAAATGAACATTCCCAGGGGGGAGCGATATGAAATGTGCCGCAGCGTACACGCGGAAGCAAACGCCATCCTCGCAGCCGCAAGAGATCAGATGCTGGGCGCTACTCTGTATATGTGCTGCACCTCTCCCGCAGGAGAAATCGTAGGGGGGACATGCTCCTGCATGATGTGCAAGCGCTACATCATCAATGCAGGGATCGAGCAGGTATACATCCGGGAGACAAAAGATACTTTTACCATCTATAATACCAAAGATTGGATAGAAAACGATGACAGCCTGTCCGGCCGGTTCGGATACTAAAGAAAGGAGACGTCTATGAAACGAATCTCTGCGCTGTTCCTCGCTGCAGCATTGCTTCTATGCGCCTGTGCAAAGGAACTGCAACTTACATTTGAAGACGACGGAACTCTGTCGGACGGCTTGGGAAACACCTATAACAGCGCTCCTGTGGGGTATGAGCCTACCAATCAGGGCGCGGAATATGGCAAAATCGACGATGCCATCGGCGAGACGCTTTATCAGGTGGGCACCTTGGACCCTGAAGATTATCTCACCGGAGATTATTCTGGGGCGACAACCCTGTTTTTCTATAATGCAGACATTACCCTGCCTGCCCTTTGGGAAATGGAGCCTGATCTGTGCTACCTGTGCGAGCAGGAAACCAATGTGATCACCATCTGCACCATTGGAGACGGCTCAAGGAGCGGCGATGCCGAAAAAGACAAAGAAGTGCTAAATACCTTAGTGGAGCAGATGCAAAACGCAATTGAGAACGAGGAAAGCGATTCCATCTGGCCGCGGGCCGACGCAAATGCAACCTACCAGCTGAAATTCTATTCAGACAATTGGCCTGCCTTTTACTACAACCTGACCCTTGCCATATGCGACAGCGGAACGTATATGTACGACCGGCAGTCTCAAACATGTGTAGATATAGGAGATCTGCTGACTCCTTACTATGAAGGCACTACACCGGAGACCACCTCAGGCAGCAACGAAACGGGGGATGATATATGAATGTAGCAGAAGCTGTAAAAGAAAAAGAACCCCTGCAGACACCCATGGAAGCGCCGATAGAAATACCGCAGGGAAAAGAGATATATTTGTTTGTATGCTCCGGCAACACTTGCCGCAGTCCCATGGCTGCGGCACTGTTCAACCATTACTACGGCAGCAGCAGCCGCACCGCCGACTCCGCCGGACTATATGCCGACGGTGCGCCATTATCTCAAAATGCCGCCCGTGCCCTGGAACTGGCGGGAATCACCCCTCCAGAAAACCATATATCCAAAACAGTAGACGCCTCCATGCTCCGCCAGGCCACACAAGTAATCGGCATTACTGCCGCTCACGCAGACAGCTTGCTTTGGTCCTGTCCTCAGTTTGCATCCAAAATCACAAAGCTGCCTATCGATATTCCGGATCCATACGGCGGAGACTTGGAACAGTATCAGGCATGTTTGGAAAAAATCAAAGAGGCTCTATCCCAAATGTTTGGGCCGGCAGAACCGGCATGACCAAATCTTTTCTCCTGCCGAGAGACTTACCGGAGGTAGATCCCGTCCTGCAGCAGCTTACAGCGCTTGAACAAATATGCTTTGGGGCCGATGCCTGGAGTCGGGACATGCTTCTCTCTTCCATCCGTCAGCCCTATGCCTACGTATGGGCAGTACAAGATACGCAATTGTCTAAAATTGTCGCCTATGCTGTGCTGTACCTTGCAGGCGGGGAAGGAGACATCGCCAACATCGCCGTACTTCCCTCCCACAGAAAGGCCGGCATCGGCGGCAGTCTGCTGGATACCATGCTGGAACAGTCTCGGGCAGAAAAAACAGAAGCTGTTTATCTGGAGGTTCGAACATCCAACGAGCCTGCCATTCGGTTATATGTATCCCGGGGATTTCAAATCATCGGCAAACGTAAAAATTACTATAAACATCCGAGAGAAGACGCCCTTTTGATGGCAAAGACTATATTTTCATAGAAACAAGGAACAACAACATGCGCATTCTGGCAATCGAATCTTCTTGCGATGAAACGGCGGCAGCCGTTGTAGATATGGGAGCACACCACCGGAGAATTTTGTCCAATGTAGTGGCATCCCAAGTAGACACCCATGCCCTGTACGGAGGTGTCGTTCCGGAAATCGCCAGCCGGGCGCACATCGAAGCCATTTCCATGGTTGTTCGGCAAGCGCAGAAAGAAGCGGAGACTTCCCTGTCCGATTTGGACGCTATAGCGGTGACCTACACGCCAGGACTGATTGGATGTCTGTTGGTAGGGGTCAACTTTGCAAAATCTCTGGCCTTTTCCGCAGGGCTGCCGCTGATTCCTGTAGATCATATCAAAGCCCACGCGGCAGCAGCATACTTTGAGCATCCGGATTTGGAAGCGCCATTCACCGCACTGGTGGTTTCCGGAGGACATACCTCCATTTATACCGTTTCCACTCCCTCTGTCTTTGAAGAAATCGGCGGCACCCGGGACGATGCTGCTGGAGAAGCCTTTGACAAGGTTGGACGCATCCTGGGACTGCCCTATCCGGGCGGCGCCGCGATGGACGTCCTCGCGACAGAAGGCTATGCACTTTTGGAAGAGGAAAAGCTCGAAAAAATCCCTCTTCCCTCTCCCGCTCTGCGGGACAGCTTTGATTTTTCCTTCAGCGGTCTGAAAACTGCCTGTGTGAACTACATCCACAACCTTCGGCAAGTAAACGGGCTTGGCCCCAAAGACCCCCTCCAGCACAGTGAAAAAGTCAAGGTAGCCCTTTCATTTACAGCGGCGGCAGTAGACGGCATCTGCAAAACGCTGGCCGATGTTATGAAAAAGACAGGTACAAAAAAGCTTGTACTTGCAGGAGGCGTAGCTGCCAACAGTCATTTGCGCAGAGGTGTGCAGTCTGTAGCAGAAAAGTATGATGTTACTCTGTATATGCCTCCCTTGAAGCTATGCGGCGACAACGGCGCTATGGTAGGCGCGCAGGCGTATTACGAATATACCGCCGGCGTACAGGCGGGAACGGGACTGAACGCCTTTGCCAGCGGGGAAAATGCCTTCATCTGTCCGCCAGGAAAAACATTTCTCTGCATGTGACGAAGTTATGCAGGCGACAATTTTGCCGATGCCGAATTTTCCACAGGTTTTTCCACAGGGTGTGGGAAACTCTGCTTTTACAGGACATTTCAGTTTTCTGCATTTGAAAACGTTAAAATACGATTCTGAATTTTGCCTAAAATGAATTTTACAAGAGAGGAACAGGCCATTTGTGAAGATTAAAGTAGATTATAGCGGGCAATGTATTCTCATTCCTACAGACCCCGTTTTGAAAAAGCTGGGGAACGCAGACGGGACAAAGCTCAGAGTACTGCTTTTTGTGCTGGCCAATCCCACAGCGGACGCGGCGGAAATATGTGATACACTGAATATCACCGAAAGAAGCCTCTCCACTGCCCTGCGCTTTTGGGAGGAAGCCGGCGCTATCCATGTGGAAGAAACAAAAGGCTCTGAAAAACAGCAGGAAACAAAAGCGGCCGCAAAAAACCGCAGTAAAAAAAGCGGGACCTCGCCGGTGGCAAATAAAAACGAACCTGCAGGCGGACAGATTGCCGTGTCCCGGCCTCGGCCGGTTGCCCGGGCAGCACAGCTTCCCCATTATACTTCCGAACAGGTTACAAGCTACGTGAATACCCATGCAGAGGTGGGCGAACTGCTGGTCAGCTGCCAGCAGTATATGGGCAAGCTTTTCAACATTGCCGAAGTGGAAATCGTGGTGGGTCTTTTGGACTACCTCCATCTGGACAGCGATTATATCCTGCTGCTTTTTTCCCACTGTCAGAAGATGGGAAAAAAGTCTCTGCGCTACATTGAAAAACTGGCCATTGGACTCTTTGACGATGGTATCATGGACTACGAAGAGCTGGACGCCCATCTGCAGGCCATCGAAGATACATCCAAAATGGAAAAGCAGCTGCGCCGACTGTTCGGTGCCGGACGGCGGTCGCTCACTGCAAAGGAAAAAGATGCCTTCAGCCGGTGGGCCGGCAAATGGAAGATGCCCTATGAACTGATTGAAAAAGCATATGAAATCACCGTAGAAAATACAGGGGGTGCATCCATTCCCTATTGCAATGCCGTTTTGGAAAAATGGTATCAAAGCGGATATACAACCTTGGAACAGGTCACGGAAGCAATTGCCCAGTATCGGCATGACCGGGACGGTGCGCAAGACAAAAAAGGAAGCTTTGAAACAGACGACTTTTTTGAAGCGGCGCTGCGCCGCTCCTACGGCGAAGAAAGCGGAAAGGAGGGCTGACGATCATGCGGGATGCAATCAAACGGGTGCGGGATGCATACCAGAATAAACGAGGCGCAGCGGTAGGACGCAGCGAAGAACGGAAAGCAGCTCTATATCCTATTGTTCCAGGCCTGTTGGAAATTGACACAGAGCTGGCCGCTACAGCGTCCAAAGTCCTTACTGCCGCTACATCCGGCGAAGACATTGACAAAAAAATAGAAGCGCTGCAAAAAGAAAATGCCCGTCTGCGCAAAAAGCGGGGCGAACTGCTGGTAGCTGCTGGATATCCTGCCGACTATACCGACATTGTTTACGAATGCAGCGCCTGCGGAGAC
>JAGZAC010000145.1 GCA_018370615.1 Clostridiales bacterium | reverse complement strand
CCTGTCTTTCCCACAATCCCAAAAAACTGGCCGGGTTGAATTTCCATTGTCAGGTTTTTCACAATGGGGCGGCCCGGTTCATACGCAAACGTAACCCTTTCAAAGCGGATATGCCCCTTCATTTCCCTTACCCGCACGGGATTCTGCCGCTCCGCAACGGTAGGTTCAGCATCCAAAATCTCAAACATTCGGGCTCCTGCGTCCACACACCGGGCCATATAGTTGCTGGTAAACATAAAAAACGCTAAACTGTCTAAAATCATATTGCCATAGGAAATCAGTACGGTAAGAGAACCTAATGTGAAATCTCCAGTGATAATAAAAAATGCTCCCAGACCAAACAGCAGTGTCTGACATACGCGGTAGATTAGCCATATTTTGCTGTAGTTTTTCACATTACGGTCTCCGATCCCCTTGGTTACATCTGCTAAGCTGTGGCTACGTTGTCCATAGCGTTGAATTTCCTGCTCTTCCTTAGAAAACGCTTTTACCACCCGCTGTCCATTCAGAGAGTCGGTGACCACCGAGTTTGCCGCCTTATACGCAATGTGGTGACGGCGGTAAAATTTCTCCTGCCGACGCTCGAACAAAATTACAATGCCTCCTATGGCTAATACGGTCCCCAGCAGCAGGACGGTAAGCAAAACGTTGATTTGGAACATCACAATCAAAAGGCAAACAATGGACACCAGGTTCACAATGGTATAAGGCACCATATCCACAAAGAAGGAGTAGATATACATGGCGTCATTGTCTACCCGGCTCATAAGGGAGCCCGTTTGTTTAGAGGTAAAGTAGGAAAGGGACAATCGCTGCATAGAATCCAGCAGATTCACCCGAAGATTCTGATTTACCTTTTGGGTTGCGATGGACACCACCACACCATAAAGGCTCTGAAGCAGAGTAGAAATAATCCGTACCCCTACAATCAAAAGCACCACTAAAGCAATCTGGCCATACATTCCGCCGGCAGGATCCAGCACTTCGTCATACAGCAGCTTAGAACCTAAAAAAGGCGCCAAAATCTGAAACAAAGCCGTAAGGGTCACTGCGGCGGCAATGGTAACCGCTTCTTTTTTAAACCGGCTATAAAGCTTGAGAAGCCGTAAGGCCACTGCCCCTCGCTTCGCACAATAGGGACACACTTTTCGGTCCTTTTGGGGATAGGGATTATGGCACTTCGGACAACAAGCCGTACGATCCGACAAATAGGTGTCGTCAATTGGTTCCCCATCGATGGTATTGGTCAACCGCTCACAAAATTTCTCGAAAGGGTCGCACAGGGCTATAGAAAACCGACAAAGCTGCCGCTCTTGTCCCTCCCGATTGGTAAGCACCATCCGTCCCGAGTTTACCAACCGCTCCATGGAGGCCTTTAAAATGGACGGCAGTGGAATTTCTTCATAATCCTGGAACTGAAAAGTTGGTCTGAGATAGCCGTTGGAACGAACACGCTCTACCCCGCCCAAGCCCTTGATAAGATATAAGGTACTGTGGTCAAACGTAAGGTACAGATCCAAATAAAGGCCTTCCCCATCCAGATCCGCCTTAATACAATACAGCAGCTCATCTAGATTCGCTCCTCTTTGGAGGAGAATCGCTTCCACTTCTTCTGGAAGCTTCGTAAAAAAGCGCATGGGATTTCCCTCCTTCACGATTGGAATAAAAGCCTGTCAAGCAGGTGGGAGCCAATGTGTTTTTCCCTTGGAAAAATTGATATAAGACTTTTTAGCAAACACCCCTTCTTCTCATTACGCCACAAGCCGCAACAGCCTGAAAAAATCTGTTGTCAAAACGCAAAAAGGCCGTGCTTCTCCTTCTTTCTTGCCCCAGTAGACACAAAAAGAGTAGACGCACGGCTTTCTCGATTGAATACCTAAAAAGATATTCCACAGGACTGCTGTCGAATATACACAGTCTATCCTATTGGAAACGAAAAGCAGCGCCTTCCTTTGAAACCTGAAGATTGCACCACAAGAACATTTTTCTGTGAAAAAATTTTATGAAACCGATTGAACAACATAAAAGGCGCCTCCTTTCGTTAAAATATATCCCAGTGAAAAAACAATAAGCGAACATAATTTTCACGCACGACTGAATGTATTTTATCATAATTTTTTTCATAATGCAAGTACATCATAAAAAATTCACAAATTAACAAAATTCCCCCTCTTTTCTTTCTACTGCAAAAATGCATATTTCCCTGCCCACAGCACACACTAACAACGGCCCGTTCCATAGGCGGATAAAGGCGGCAGTCAACCCCTTCTTCCGGTATTTTCCATTTTCAGAAAACAATTTTACACAAATGGAAAAGATTGAAAAAGGGCGGGCGAAGGAGCGTCAGGCTATGCTGGATAAAATTGCCCTGATTCTCGTAATCATTGGCGCCCTTAACTGGGGCAGCATCGGCATTTTCAGCTTCGACGTGGTGGCTTGGATCTTTGGCGGACAGGGTGCGGTAATCAGCCGCATTATCTACACGCTGGTAGCCATCGCTGGAGTATGGTGCATTTCCCTTTTGTTCCGGGAAAAAGATGCCATTGAGACGCGGGAATAAAAAAGCAGCCCTTATTGCAAAACGCAATAAGGGCTTACTTTTATCCATATAGTATTCTATTTTCCTTCTCCGATAATAAATCCGCCCCCCAAAAGCAAATCGTCCTGATAAAAGACGGCGGATTGGCCTGGGGTCACTGCACGTTCTGGAGAAGAAAGCTCCACTAATACCATTCCATCAGAGAGGGGATGAAGCAGCGCCTTGGCTTCCCGCTGAGTATAACGGGTTTTTACTGTAGCCTCAGTGGGACAGGTAAGGGAAGAAACAGCAATCCAGTTCGGATTCCGAACCAAAAATCGAGTACAATAAAGCGACTCTTCTTTTCCCAAAGTCACAGTATTGCGAACCGGGTCTTTAGACAGCACATAGGCGGGCGCACCCAAAGCAATTCCCAATCCCTTACGCTGGCCCATAGTATACCTGGCCATGCCTCTATGTTTACCTAAGACCTCGCCCTGAACATTCAAATAATCCCCTTCTAGAAGCGGGTGGCCCAAATACTCCTCTAAAAAACGCCCATAGTCTCCGTCTGGAATAAAGCAGATATCCTGGCTATCCGGTTTTTGAGCGTTTACCAAACCTGCTTCCTGAGCCAAAGAGCGAATTTCTTCTTTCCGATAGTCCCCCAACGGAAAAAGAATATGGGACAGCTGTCTCTGGGTAAGCCTCCAAAGAACATAGGTCTGATCCTTAGCGGAATCAACTCCCCGCGCGATTACCCAACGTCCGGTTTCTGGGTGCTGAAAACAGCGGGCATAATGGCCAGTGGCAAGGAAATCCTGCCCTAATTCCCGAGCCTTTTCCAGCAGCAGGCCAAATTTTATTTGTAGATTACAGTCTACACATGGGTTAGGGGTATCCCCACGAAGATAGGCCTCTACAAAAGGCTGCACAACTCGTTCCCGAAAGGATTGTCCCATAGGAAAAGACAGATGCGCTATTCCTAACCGTTGAGCGGCAGCACGGGCGTCCTGCAGATCCACCGGCTCCTGCTGGGACATGGGTTCTCCAGGCCTACGGGCAAAGCGCAAATCCAAAGTAGCGCCTAATAGAGAAGCTCCCTGATTTTTCAACAGCAAAGCGGCTGCTGTACTGTCCACCCCGCCGCTCATGGCCACCATGATGTATTTTTGATTTATCCGCATCAATATCAGCGTTCCTTTCCTAAATACAGGCGGTGTTCCAAAGCAAAAAGGCAGGCGCCGGTTTTCCAGGCCTGCCTTTCATCACCAAAAGGACAATTATTCCAAATTCTTCAGAATAGAATCTACATCTGCTTCAGAAAGAGGACGCGGATTGGTAAGGCTGCATACATCCTTCAAGGCAGATTCAATAATATCCGGCTTTAGTTTTTCATATTCGTTCCGATCCACTCCTGCCTCTGCCAGGGTAGTAGGGATTTTCAACATCCGCAAAAGATACTTCAATTCCTGCACCAGATTGGCAACGCCGGTGTGAGTATTAGGAGTGGGAAGGCCAATGAGTTTTGCGATATGAGCATATTTCTTAGACGCTGTGGATTCATCCGTAGCGCCAAAGTTTCCGGAGAGATTTGCGTTAAACTCTACCACATGGGGTAGCAGCATGGCGTTCGCACGGCCATGAGGGATATGAAATTTAGCTCCCAGGGCATGGGCAATACCATGGTTTACGCCTAAGCTCACCGCGTTAAACGCCATACCCGCCAAACAGGAAGCGGTGTGCATTTTTTCACGGGCCACCTCGTTGCGGCCGTTGCGGTAGGCGCGAGGCAAATAGATAAACGCCAGCTCCAACGCCTTCTCCGCCAAAGCGTCGGAAACATCGTTGGCGTTGGTGGACACATAAGCCTCTAGCGCATGGGTGATTACGTCGCACCCGGTGTCAGCGGTAATCGTCTGAGGGGCGGAAGAAACCAGATGGGCATCCAGAATGGCGATGTCCGGCATCAGTCTCTCATCCACCAGAGGATATTTGGCCCCCCTTTTGGTATCAGTAATAACTGCAAATTTGGTCACCTCAGAACCAGTGCCGCTAGTGGTTGGGATCGCCACAAAGGTAACCTTTTTCAGCTTTCCGGTCTGTTTGGCCATATACACTACAGATTTCGCTGCGTCAATAGAAGAACCACCGCCCAAGGCCACTACCACGTCGGCGTTTTTGCTCAACAGGAATTTGAGGCCGTCTACAATCAACTCAATGGGAGGATCTGGGCGCACTTCCCCAAAAATCTCTACACTGGCACAGCCCTCCAACTGCTGGGCAATATGAGCCGCTGCACCGGATTTCACCATAAAGGGATCAGTAAAAATGACCACGTTACGGCCAGGGAACTCCTTCAAGGTGTCCAGGGCGCCCTCGCCGAACCGAAGGTCGGTTTTCATTTTAAAATTATTCATTTCGCAGCCTTCCTCTCCTTCTACAGGCATCCAATGGGACAAGGGATTTGCATCCTGTCACCAAAGGAGAAAAATCAAAAGAGGTTCCGTCAATAAAGCACGTCCGCGCCCAGTTCCTTCAGCTTCTCCGCCCCCTTAGCCTGTGGACGGCAGTTGGTGACCACCAAATCCAGAGAGGAAAGGTCGCAGATACGGGTAAAGGAAATTTTATCAAACTTGGTGTCATCCACCGCCAACACCCGTTTTTTTGCCGCCTGAAAATTGGCCTGTTTAATCTGAGCATCCTTTTCATTGGAATCGGTAACCCCCATTGACAGGTCGATTCCTTTGCATGAACATACAGCCAGATCCACATGAAATTC
>JAGZAC010000144.1 GCA_018370615.1 Clostridiales bacterium | reverse complement strand
CACATACTGGATCCGCCCTCCAAAAAAGAAATTGACGGCAATGGAAAACGGCTGCGCGTAGCTGTAGATACCATTGCGGAAATCATCGACAAAATGGCCGCAGAAATGAAAGGCTCCCTGGAAAACGGAGACAGTGGTGACATCAAACAGCTAAAGGAATTGACCCTTGCCGCAAAGGAGCTTGCCGCCGTAATCCGAGGCCTGGAGGGGGACGAAGCAGAGGATAGCGGTGCTTCCATTAACGTAGTACTGGAAGGGGAAATTGAAAAATGGGCAAGATGACCTTGAAAATTCCCAAGCCCTCTCCGCGGCAGAAGCTGTTTCTCACAGACACCCACCGGTATATCGCTTTCGGAGGCGCCAGAGGCGGCGGTAAAAGCTGGGCGGTACGCATCAAGGCTTCACTTATGGCCCTCCGCTATCCGGGGATCCGCATTATGATCGTGCGGCGTACCTATCCGGAGCTGCGGCAAAATCATATTCTGCCCATGATTCCGCTGCTCCACGGAATTGCTGTCTATAAGGATTCCACACGAGATATGACCTTTGAAAATGGCTCGGTCATTGCTTTTCGCTATTGTCGCAATGTGGTGGATCTCGACAAGTTTCAGGGAACGGAAACAGATATTCTCTTTATTGATGAAGCAACCCAGTTTCCCGAAGAGATGTACGACCGAATCAAGGCCTGTGTGCGAGGTGTCAATGCTTTCCCCAAACGAATTTATCTCACCTGCAACCCAGGCGGAGTGGGACACGGATGGGTAAAACGGCTCTTTATCGACAAAGCCATGAAACCGGGAGAAAATGCCGATGAATACATGTTCATTCGTTCTCTGGTAACAGACAACCAGGCACTGATGCAAAGCGACCCCGGGTACATTCAAAAGCTGGAGGCGCTGCCGCCAAAGCTGCGAAAAGCCTGGCTGGAGGGAGATTGGGATATCTTCGAAGGGCAATTTTTTGAAGAGTTCACCGATGACGTCTCCCACTATCAGGACAAGCTGTACACCCATGTCATCGAACCCTTTGAGGTACCGCCGGACTGGAAGCTGTATCGCAGCTTCGACTTCGGTTATTCCAAGCCTTTTTCCTGCGATTGGTGGGCGGTAGATTACGAGGGGCGGGCCTATCTGATTTTGCAGCTTTACGGCTGCATCGGGCCCAATGAGGGCGTCAAATGGGATCCAGATCGAATTTTTCGTGAAATTCACAAAATCGAGACAGAGCATCGGTGGCTGCGTGGAAAACAGATCTTCGGCGTAGCAGATCCCTCCATATGGGACGCCTCGCGGGGGGAGGCCATCATCGAAGCAGCAGACCGGCACTACGTTTTCTTTCAGCCCGGGGACAACAAGCGCCTGCCAGGCTGGATGCAGTGCCACTATCGACTGGCCTTTGACGGAGACGGCAAGCCAATGGTGTATTTCTTCAACACCTGCAAGCATGCCATACGCACCCTCCCCCTTCTCACCTACAGCGAACACAGTCCCGAGGATCTGGATACCTCTCAGGAGGACCACTTTGCAGATTCTTTCCGATATTTCTGCATGAATCGACCCATTCGGCCGACGCTCTCGTCTGTCACAGAAACAAGCGGTGACGATCCGCTAAATCTTCTGGCAGACAAGAGAAAATACAGACAGTTTACATACTAAACGCCGCACAGCGGCAAGGAGGATAAAATCACAATATGAAAAAAGAAAAAAAAGGACGCATGTCCAACAGAATTACCAATGACACTGTACACGCAGCATATGCCGTTTTGGAAAAGTACAAATCTGGCAAAGCAGCGCTGGAGCAGCGAATCATTGACAACGAGCAGTGGTGGAAACTGCGTCATTACGATGAGAAAAATAAGGATTCTATCGCCACTGGATGGCTGTTCAACACCATTATCAACAAGCATGCCGACGCGATGGACAACATCCCAGAGGCAACCTGTCTGCCCCGGGAGAAAAGCGACGGACCGGCAGCACGACTGCTCACAGATATTCTGCCGCTTATTCTGGAACGCAACCATTTTGAAAATACCTACTCTGATTGCTGGTATGACAAGCTGAAATATGGTGCCGCATGTTATGGCGTTTTCTGGAACAAATCACTGGATGGAGGTCTGGGCAACACAGATATACGGCGCATCGACCTGCTCAATCTGTTCTGGGAACCGGGCATTACAGATATTCAAAAATCCCAGAATGTGTTCCACGTGGAGCTTTGGGACAACGCCTATCTCAGTGAGGAATATCCCGTACTGGAGGACTGCCTTTCCTCGCCTACCTTTGACGTCACCCAGTATATTTACGACGATACGGTAGACACGTCAGACAAGTCAGCAGTCATCGACTGGTATTATAAAACAAAAAACAACGGAAGGGAATGTGTCCATTTCTGCAAATTCTGTAATGGAATTCTTCTGTATGCGTCGGAAAATGACCCTTTGTATCGGGACACCGGCTTCTACAATCATGGGAAATATCCCTTTGTAATCGATAAAATGTATCCAGTACAAGGCTCTCCCTGCGGATTCAGTATGATAGACGCCATGCGCGGCGCCCAGAAGGAGATTGACATACTCAGCAACGCCATCGTCCGCAATGCGAGACTGGCTGCCGAGCGGCGCTTCTTCGTACGCAGCGACGGAAGCATCAACGAAAAGGAATTTGCCCAGTGGGATCAGCCCTTTGTTCATTACTCCGGCTCGGGGGATCCTTCCACTTCGATCATGCCCATCAATGTACCTACCCTGTCGGAAGTGTACGTTGCAATTTTAAATAACAAAATCGAGGAAATCAAAGAGATCACCGGAAACCGGGATTTCTCCCAAGGCTCTACTACCGGCGGCGTTACTGCAGCATCTGCGATTGCAGCGCTGCAGGAGGCCGGCAACAAGGGCTCCAGAGATATGATTTCCAGCGCATACCGTGCCTTTGAAGAAATATGTATTCTCCTCATTGATTTAATCCGACAGTTTTATACCTGGCCCCGTTGCTTCCGCATCGTAGGTGCAGACGGACTCCAGGCATTTGTCCACTGCAGCAGCGACATGTTCGGCCATAACAATGAAGAAGACGATACCTTTATGCAGGCGGAACCAATTTTCGACATCAAGGTACGCGCCCATAAAAAAACATCTTTTTCCAGAATGGCCATGAATGAGCTGGCATGCGAGCTGTACAAAATGGGTATTTTTGAACCAGAAAACAGCAAGGAAGCACAGCTTTGCCTGGAAATGATGGAATTTGAAGGGAAGGAAGAAATTTTACGCCGTGTGCGGGAAAACGGCGAGCAAAGCAGCCTTCCGCAGTCCCTTGCCCCGGAGGGATTTCTGCGATGACCAAAATTTCCTTTGACACATACTATGACAGCTATTTATTTGAATGTATCGGGCATACGGAATACGCTTCTGCGGGGCATGATATTCTGTGTTCCGCAATATCGATTTTGTGTTATACCTTACGTGCACTTCTGCGCGATGCCTATGAGGAAGGAAAAATTGACCGCTATCGGGAAGATTTTTCTGCAGGATATGTGCGTATGGATTTTGAGCTTCCGGACGACTGTACCCCAATTTTAGACAATGTAATGGCAATTTTACGAGGATTTCAGCTATTAGAGGAAGCTTTTCCCGATTTTGTCGAAGCAGACATCTGATTGTCAACTTGTATACCTTCGCATATGATATAGCGAAGGCAGTAAAAGCTTTACTGTCTTATGCTCATAGGAGGTATAATATATATGTCTGATAACAGACAGTGCCAGCCCTCGTCCCGGGAAATGGTATGTATCGATACATACCGGGTTCTTGATTCCTGTCGCGACAAGGACTGTTTCGAGGATGTACGTGTATTTCTGACCGGCTCTGGCCAGGAACTTGTTGATAGAGGTGTTGCAGTTCGCTGCAAATGTGCCAGAATCGTTTGGTCTTACATTAATATTGATTGTGTTCCCTTCAACAGAGGGTTCTACCAATTGACGATCAAGATCTATATTCGTGTAACCTGCGAAGCGTGTATTTCCCCTGGAAATATACAAGAAATAGAAGGTATCGCTGTTGTAGAAAAGAAGGTAATTCTGTTTGGCAGCGAGGGCAATGTAAGTGTATTCAAGAGCGACAACAACTGCTCCGGCTTCTGCCCACCTAAGGACAGCTGCGGCTGCCCCATGACCACCAACCTTCCCATAGCTGTCGTAGAAGCAGTGGATCCGATTATCCTTTCCTGCAAGATTGTAAAACCGGAACAAAATTGCTGCTGCTGTTGCTGCTGCTGTGACGAAATTCCTCAGGGAGTTTGCTGCACAGTATCCGGCGGCGACATCTGCGACACCGAAGGAGACAAACTGGTCGTTACCCTGGGTCTCTTCTCTGTCATCCGCATTGAGCGTCCTGCCCAGTACCTGGTGAATGCAGTAGAATACTGTGTTCCTGAAAAGGTCTGCCAGGAAGTACATGAAGACGATCCCTGCCGTCTGTTCCACAGTATGGCTTTCCCTGTAAACGAGTTCTGCCCGCCTTCCGCCGGCAGTCTTGCCCGGGGCTCCAGCACCGATTCGTCGGGCAAGCGATGCGGCTGCTAAATAAGGCAATCGTCTCGCAAATACTAAAAAACCAGGTCACGCAAGCTGACCTGGTTTTTCTTATTCCGTCTGGGCCGTTTCACTGTCTTCTCCCTCAGATTCCTTTACTTCCTTATAATAGGGATCGATCATAATCTCCTTTATTTTGGGGAACGATGCGTAGTTGCACATCAGCCCCACTATTCCAAATAAGATGATAAACGGCAGAATCAATCCAATGGGAAGGAACAACCTCATAAGGTAAAAATCAATGACAAAAAGAATTACCGTACCAAGAAGCGCCATTATGTTCCGTTTGATTCCCAAAATGGCAAAGAAAATTGAATTTTTGAAAATCTTCCACAGACTCATGTCAAAGGTAACAATCATGGGGTATACATACATCCGGATAAAGAAATACAGGATGATCATTCCAAAGCTGAGAACATACAGGCCAAAATACAGGGGACTGTTCAAAATATTTATACGATAGGCCAGCAAATCGTAAATTAATATCACGATCATGATAAGATCGATCATCCCATATAGAATTCCCTGCTTGACATTCCGACGGATAGCATACCAAAAGTCGCTCCAAATAAACACCGGCTCTTCCCGGACAATATTGCGCATAATATAAGTCGTTCCCACATTTACTGGACCGAACGTAAAGAGCAGCAGTGCCGCCAGGCTCATGAACACATACGTTGCGGTTGTCCAAGTTGCCACAGTATCCTGCAGGCCGTATATCCCCAGCAGCGACA
>JAGZAC010000143.1 GCA_018370615.1 Clostridiales bacterium | reverse complement strand
CGTGCACGCCAGCCGCTGGATTGGCGAATGCCTGGTGTCCTGGAACCTGAAAAAGGGGCGCAACTGGCTGGTCGTGGAGCAATATGCCCCGACGCCGGACATGCTTTTCGGCGTCCTGGTGCGCCGCTATGCCCAGGAATGCGGAGACGCTCCCTTAGCCCTATCCCATATAGCCCATTATGTGGCCATCGATCCGCCCCGGGCGGCGTATGAGGATCCCTATCAGCCGGAGGCCGCGCAATACCGCCTGGTGTACCTGCCGCACCCCGACTATCTGCCGACTTACCGGCTGGAGGTTCACGATATGGTCCGCGGCCTGGTGGAGACGCGGCAATGCGTGCTGGGGGAGACGGTGACGCTTCCGCTCACGAAGCTGCGGGCCCTCTCTCCGGAGCCGCTCCGCCACGAGCAGATAAACAGTGTTTTCACCAAAAGGGACGGCGGTGAAACGGTGCACGGTATCAGCCTGGTTATCACCCCCTTCGAGGAGCGGGAGGCGGCGGTGCGGGAGGCGCTGCTGGCCTGCGCTGACGAGCTGGGACAGGAGCAGTCGGAGCAGGCAAATATACGGGACTACCGTATGGGAGACACCATGAAATCCATTCACTGGAAGCTATCCTCCAAGGCACAGGAACTGCAGGTACGGGATTTTACTACCAATGATGATCAGCATGTGTACATATTCGTGGATTTTGCGGCACCGACTCCTGCTCCGGAGGTAGAAAAAGCACGCAAGCAAAAACGCCTGCGGCAGCTTCTGAAAAAACGGGAGCGGAAGTCCATGCTTCCAATGATTCGTATGAACAAAATTGCCGACAAGGCAGAGGCGTTAAATACCGCAGCAAGCCAGAACCTTCAAAACATCAAAGAACGATTTGCCAATCGACGGCAGGCGGCAAAGCGCCGGCGACGTCTCCAAGCCGGCAACAGCGCTGCATCCGTTCAGTCTATGGATGAAATTGACAATCTAATTCGCGCCACAGCCCGCAAACGGGTACGGATAAAAAGAGTCGACCCGCAGAAGGAGCAGAAGCGCAGTGAAAATGCAGCAAAGCGGGAAGAGGAACAAGCACGCACTCGCGCACAGATCGAAGCAGAAGACGCCGTCGTTCAAAAGCTGCTGGAGGAAATTGACGGAGACATGACGGAAATCGGCTCTGAAGAAATGAATGAGGCAATTCGCGCCTGGGGCGGCGCGTTTCGTCCGGACATTGCAGATGAAATGCCCGAGCTTTGTGCGGACAGTGTAGCCGAAATTGCCGTGGCAGACGTAATGAACGAAATTCGTCACGGCCATCGCTGTACTGTCGCCTGGTTTGATCCCAGGGAGGAAAACGGCATCCATGTACGCCATACAGCTGATCTTGCCTCCTTTGAAGAAATCTATGACCGTTTTGCAGGTGCCCCTGTAGTATCTGAAGAGCAGCGGGTATTCCACTTGAGCCGACTTGTATCGGAAGCGGCCAACGTGACCATCCGCATCATTACCGCCAATCTGGATCCGTCATCCCTGGCGGAATACAGCAAAATCCCTGCCATGTTCGGCGGTGCTGGCAGCGGATGCATCGCAGAAGTGTTGTTTTTTAACCCCAGCGAGGATTATACGTCCCCAATGAATCGTGAGGAATACGCGGCCGCCTGTGCAGCAAAGCTGCGACAGCAGGGCGTAATCCCTCATCGAATGCAACTGACACAGCAGCCGGGGAAAGGTGCTGTCCTCACTGCCTTACAAATCTGATGATCTGGAAAGGAGACCGCGGCATACGCGGAAGGATTCCTTTTGAAAAACACAAAAACCAAATCAAATTTTCATATGCCAGGCCGATTCGGAAAACAGAAGCCGTCTCTCCGAAAGGGACAACAGCCGGAGGATATTTACGAATCTCCCGTCGCTTCCATGTCCAAGGTAGCTAAAATCATTGGATTTGTTTTGCGCACACTGGTACTCTATATTGGTCTATTTGGCATTATAACCTTCCTGTGCAGCGCAGCCGGACTCTCCACACAGGTTTACTGGCAGCCCTGCTATATTTCCAATGGATTTATTGCTCTTGCCTGTCTCATCGTTACAGCAATTGTAGCAGCTGCCTCTCTGCATAGACTGGCGTATTTTCTTGTGCCACTGGGCTTTGCAGGCACTGTAGTTGCTCTTTGCACCGTTTTGTACGGCAACCCAGTTTCCTTTTTATGGCACAGTATTCTGCGGGTCTATAACTTCGCCCTGTATCATGTTGCCGGATTGGGATATGGTTCTCTCGGCAACTTCATGATCCAGGACGGCGCAGACTACAGCAATGTCCCATATATGTCCGCAGATCCGGAGCGGTTTTGGGGTGTGTTCCTTCTCACCGCAGTGTTTGGTGCCCTTCTTGGAGTGTGTATGCTGAAAAAGGTGCGCTCGCTCCCCTTGTGTGTCATTATCGTAGTGGTCATCGTCCCTGTTTTCACATACAACATTTCCCAGGGAAATATCGGCATCGGATGCATCATCGCCTTCTGCTTGGGATGCATCGTTTTGAAAATATACGACTACCGGTATGCAGGCGCGCGCAGCCGCAAGGTAGAAAGAAAAAAGAAACGGCGGGCACGGCGGGAACTGCGTAAAAAAGAGGCTGCCCGCAAGCGTGAGGAAAAGAAAATTCTGCGCGCCCAAGCAGACGAAATCCTCAAGGCCTCACTAGATGCTGATATGGATAAGCGACGTTCCCATATGGCGCGCAATGCTGTATTTATCGCCTGGCGGCAATCGCAAAAGGAACAGAAGCTCCGGGCAAAAAAGGAAGCGCGGGAAAACAAAAAGCGCGCAAAAGCTGAGAAGAAAGCTGCAAAAAAGGCAGCCGCAGCAGAGAAAAAAGAACTATCCGCCCTAAAAAAAGCAGGTAACTTGCAGGCACTGTCCCAGCTGCAGCAAAAAAGGAAAGCGCAAAAAGAAGCCAGAAAAGCGCAGCGTACTGCTCTGCGCAAGAAGAAGCAAAAGCGGCGCAGGGAAAAGCGCACACATGCCTTTTCTGTCACGGCCGCCGGTGGATTTGCAGGCTTTGGCGCCGCAGCTCTCGCTCTCCTTGCGCTGTGGATTCCCATGGCTATGTCAAAGGGCGCCTTTCCAATTATCACACCTATTAACAACAGAGTACAAATCGCGCGCAGCTATGTAACTGCGTACCTTACGGGGAACGATGTAGATCTCAACGACTTGTCCGCTTACGGAATCAATGAATTGACGCCCCGTTCCCTATCCTTTGATCCCCTGGAATTTGAGGATAAACGGATTCTGCGTGTAGAATCCACCAGTGAGAACAATATATACCTGCGCAGCTGGACCGGCTCCCATTTTGATGCGGCAACGGACACCTGGACCTCTGCAGATTACGACCAGGTACTGGCCTACCGCAATACCTTCGGCGTGGATTTCACTCCGGATGAGATTCTATACAATTTTAACAAGTACATATATCCCTCATCTGTAGATATTACAGAAGAAAACGTCTACAAAAACCTCACCCGATACGGATTTACCGTTCAACAGGTTCACGTACAGCGTACCAGCGGCTCCAGTCTGCTTTTGTTCGTTCCTGCCTATATGAATTCTGAAATTGGCCTGCGGGCCTGGGGCAGCCTGGAGGAAGCCGAATACAAATATTCCAACTATTATGACGGCGTTTATTCTTCCCGATTTTATAGATCCGGCACCGGATACAGCACTGTCTCCTTTATTACAGCACTGAATAGAAGTGAGGTGGGAGCCTCCCGGGAAAACGCCGCAGATTACTATCGGCGTGCGGTAGACTTCATAGAGGAAACAGACAGAGAAAATCTTTCGCGAAACAGTCTCCAGGAAAAAATTGCCGCCTTTGACTACGCCCTCGCCGCAGACGGTATTGAATATATCGGCACCAATCTGGTGGACCGATATTATAATGAGATGACAAGTGATGAACAGGCGGCTTTCAGGACAGCAGTCGCACTGGAAGAACAGTACCGCGCATATGTGCAGGAAACGTATACGGAAAGAACCGGCAGCACTGTAGTGGAAAAAATAGCGGCGGAAATCCGCCGGGAGGCAGAAGCAGAGGGCGCTGTAACAGAGCACGACCTAATTCTGGCCGTGGTGCAGTATTTGGGGGACAATTATACCTATACCCAAACGCCGGACGGCAGCGCCTATACAGAAGAAGACAGCGTCTTAGACGCCTTTCTCACCCAGGTAAAAGAGGGCTACTGCACCCACTTTGCAACGGCCGCTGCAGCAATTCTGCGGGAATACGGCTTGCCAGTTCGATTTGCGGAAGGGTATATTGCTGCTGACTTTACCCGTGCTGTGGGCACCAGCGGTGCCCCCTACCGCTCCGATGTTATGGACACCAATGCCCATGCCTGGATCGAGGTTTATTTCGATGGTATGGGGTGGATGCAGTATGAAGTTACTCCGGGGAATTACGCTGAGGCCATGTATAACCCCAGCGGCGCCACTATTGCCCCAACTGTGCCCGAAAATGAAGAGGAAACCTTGGAACCTCCTGTCATTCCCGAAGAACCGGAAGCTCCAGAAGAAGAGAACAATCATCCGATTCCCCTTCCTGAGGAAGAATCCATATCGGAAGTTACACGTTTCCTTCTGGTAATCGGAGGCGTCGCCTGCATTATTCTTCTCGGATTTATCATATATTTCATCGTCCGGCATATTCAGAAAAAAGCCCAGCTGATGCTGGAAAAACGATACCGCGTAATAAATCTGGCGCGTAAAAAAGAAGCGTATGAAAATGCAGTTCCAGCCGACCGGCACAAAGCTCTGCGGCAAATCAACGACTGGATTTTGGACATTTTCCGCATTATAGGATGCCCGCCTGAGCCAGGAGAGCTCCCCATGGATTTTGCCGCACGCGTATCCCGCGAGTACCCAAATCTATCCACAGAAAACTTTATAGAGGTCATGTCCTATATACAGAAGGAAGAATTTGGTCACGGTCTGACCGCAAGAGAATCAGAAATCTGTGGAGAATATCTCAGCGATCTGATCGCATCTGTATACGCGGGACTGAGCCTTTTCCAGAGAATTCGGGTGCGGTATATTAAACGAATCCTATAACCACTTTCCGCAAGGAGGATTATGAACACACAGGAAATTATACAGCTTCCCACAGCATCCCTGGCTTATCTGGGGGACGCTGTGCTGGAAGTAATGGTAAGAGAAATGCTGGTGCTGGACGGAAAAGGAGATATCCACGAGCGGGCACTGGAATACGTAACCGCCGTATCACAAAGTGCCGCGGCAGACGTAATTCTGCAAGTTCTAACAGAAGAGGAGCTGTCTATTTACAAGCGAGGAAGAAACAGCACTCATACAGCGCCGAAAAGCGCCACC